>NZ_JBNDIC010000004.1:0-238968 GCF_056755475.1 Rhizobium sp. KNZ2-6A
AGATGTGTATAAGAGACAGCCTCAAGGGGGAGGTAGATCAATAAGGCGCCTGCACCGGCCCCATGCCGACATAAACAGTCTTCAATTCCGAATAGTGCTCCAGTGCCGCCAGCGAATTCTCGCGGCCGAAGCCGGATTGCTTGGAGCCGCCGAAGGGGATTTCGACCGGGCAGAGATTGTAGGTGTTGATCCAGAGCGTACCGGCCTCGAGCTGGTCGACGACGCGGTGGGCGCGGGTGAGATCGGCGGTGAAGACGCCGCCGGAAAGGCCGAATTCGGTGGCATTGGCGCGGGCGATTACCTCGGCCTCATCATCGAAATCGAGGACGCACATGACCGGCCCGAAAATCTCTTCGCGGGCGATCGTCATCTCGTCGGTAACATCGGCGAACACGGTCGGCTGGATGTAATAGCCTTCGCCGGAGACATTGTTCGGAATGCCGCCGCCGGTCAGCAACGTCGCGCCTTCGGCCTTGCCTTTCTCGATGTAGGAAAGCACCTTCTCGCGCTGCGCCCAGGAGACCATCGGACCGATCTGCGTTGCCTCGTCCATCGGATCGCCGATAAGCATGGCATCGGTGCGGGTCTTAAGGCGCTTCAGGAATTCGGACTTGATCTTGCGGTTGACGAAGACGCGCGTCCCGTTCGAGCAGACCTGGCCCGTCGAATAGAAATTGCCGAGCATCGCTCCGCCGATGGCGCTGTCGATATCGGCATCGTCAAAGACGATCAGCGGCGACTTGCCGCCGAGTTCCATGGTGACGTGCTTGAGGCTGCCGGCGGCCGAAGCCGCCACCTTGCGGCCCGTCGGCACCGAGCCGGTCAGCGACACCTTCGACACGTCGGGATGATTGATGAGCAGCGGCCCGGTTTCACGGTCGCCCTGGATGACGTTATAGAGGCCTTTCGGCAGACCGGCTTCGATGAGGATTTCGGCGATCTTCAGCGCGCCCAGCGGCGTGTTTTCCGAAGGCTTGAACACCATGGCATTGCCGGCGACCAGCGCCGGCGCTCCCTTCCAGCAGGCGATCTGCTGCGGATAATTCCAGGCGCCGATGCCGACGCAGACGCCGAGCGGCACGCGCTTGGTATAGGCGAAATCGCCGCCGAGCGGGATGTAGGAGCCGTTAAGACCGGCTGCCGCAATGCCGCCGAAGAATTCGAAGCTGTCGGCGCCCGAGGTTGGGTCGGCGACGATGGTTTCCTGGATCGGCTTGCCGGTGTCGAGCGTCTCCAGTTCGGAAAGCTCGCGGTTACGTTCGCGCATGATCTCGGCTGCCCGCTTCAGGATGCGGCCGCGCGCGGTCGGGCTCATGGCCGCCCACTCCGGCTGTGCCCGCTTCGCGCTGGCGATCGCCTTTTCGACGATGGCGGGCGTTGCCGCATGCAGGCGGGCGATCACCTCACCGGTGGCGGGATAGATGCTTTCGATAAGGGTGCCGTCGGTGTCCTCGACATATTCGCCGTCGATGAAATGCGAGGCGGTGGGCTGGGCTTTGAGCGTCATGTTTCAGTCCTTTGAACGGCGGCCTCTCTGGAAAGCGGCGCAAGCAGTGAATTGATGTAATCTTCCGTAAGTGCGATCGAAGCCTCGATGCTGATCGGCGCTGATCTCAGACTTTGACGGATATAAAGCCCGTCGATCATCGCGGCAGCGCCCTCGGCAATGCGTTCTGCGTCTTCGTGCGGACATAGCACCTTGAGATTGGCAAGCAGGTTGGAGCGCAGCCTGCGCGCATAGATGACGAGAAAGCGCCGCGTCTCTTCCGAGCGCTGCGCCTCGGCGTAGAAGGCGAGCCAGGCAGCGATCGTCTCCGGCGCGAACTGATCAGCCTGGAAACTGACGCGGATGACAGCCGAGAGCTTTTCGCGCGGCGTTTTTGCCTCGCGAAGCGCCGTCACGACGCTGTCGCGCAGCCGTTGTAGATGCACGCGCACGGTTTCGATCAGCAACTGTTCCTTGCTGCCGAAATAGTGATGGGCAAGCGCGGGGGAGACGCCGGCCTGTTTGGCGATTTCGGACATGGTGACGGTCAGCGAACCGTGATCGCCGATCACGCGCATCGCAGCATCCACCAGCGCCTTGCGGCGCACCGGTTCCATTCCGACTTTCGGCATGCATCAATCCCCAAGAACGGGCCAAGTGTATTTTTGATTGACTGATCAATCAATAAAAAAATCACGCAGCCGGCTATCCATGCCAAAAAATCCGTAACCCCTTTCCGAGGCGCGTTTCTGTGCCATACTTGGTAAGAGGAGGAGGTGCAGTCATGGTCGATATTCTTGATGAAGTCCCGCCATCCGCAATGCGCGACAAATGGGGCTGGTTTGTCGGGCTCGGCGTATTGTTGCTGATCTGCGGCGGCATCGCCCTCGGCAATCTGTTCATCGCCACCGTCGCTTCGGTCTATTATGTCGGCATGCTGATGCTGATCGGCGGTATCGTGCATCTGGCCCATGCCTTTCAGGTGAGGGGCTGGGAGCACATCCTGTTCTGGGTCCTCAGCGGCCTACTCTATACGATTGCCGGCGTGCTTGCCTTCGCCAACCCGCTGCTGGCCTCGGAGGCATTGACCCTGTTCCTCGCCATCGCGCTGCTTATTGCCGGCACGTTTCGTGTCTGGGTCGGCCGCAAGCTGAAGCCGGAGCGCGGCTGGGTCTGGATCGTCATCAGCGGCCTTGCAACCGCCGCTGCCGGCATCGCCATCGCGGTCGGCTGGCCGGTCAACAGCCTCTGGATCCTCGGCCTTTTCCTGGCCCTCGATCTGATCTTCCAGGGCTGGACGTTGGTGGCCTTCGGTCTGGTGCTCAGGCGGTAGGCGATCTCTCAAAAGGGGTAACGAACTGCTACTTTTTGACAAGGAGCGTGAGCGGCGCTACTCTTTATCTCTCTCTGCCGAATGGGCGGAGCGGCGTTGAGTTGTTGTGACGACGGTACCTTCATCTGGAAGCATGCATGTCCGAGGACATGTCCTGAAGGCACTGGTCGAGGCCGCAGAACATGCTTCCTGCCAAGTTTCCGCATAACAACGTCAAGGGAGGAATATCATGCCAATGGTAACGGTTTCCATCTCCCCGCTTCAGGCTGCTGGCATTCGTGCAGCGGTCGATACCGGCACCTATGCCTCAAGCAGTGAAGTCGTACGGGAGGCCCTGCGCATGTGGGACGCGGCCCGCAAACGCGATGACATTTGCGATGTGCCGCATGCGGCCAACGATGGCGGAGACACGGCAAAGGGCAGCCGTTGCGTCGCCGACATGTTTGCCGATTACGACGCTGAACGGCACACGCATAATTAGGGCGCTTTCGCGTCTCTTCGAATCGCGAAAGCGCTCTATTTTCTTGTTTTTACGCATTCCGGACGGAAAACCGCTGCGCACTTTTCCTGGAATGCTCCAGCTCACAAGCTACCGGCGCCAACAGCGGCGCATGCCGGCGCGGTCGCATTTCCGTCCTGACGAATGGTTAACATTGCTTTACCATTCATGAAACTTTCACATACAGGAAAGGTTTCGTTGACGCTTATGGCGCATCTTGGGGCGAAAACGCGGTAAATCCAAAGTTTTACTTAACTAAATTAGAACAGAATCCGCAAAGTGGAGATGGGCATGTCACTGACTGCCGCGGTCGAGCCGGGCGTATTGCGCCGATATGCCAGCGACCAGATTGTCACCCTCGCCAAACTCGTTATCGAGAATGCATTTCAGCCGATCGTCGAGGCCGGCACCGGCGCCATCTTCGGCTACGAGTCCCTCATGCGCGGCCAGGAACGTATCGGTTTCAGCAGCCCGGTCGATATCCTCGACGAGGCCGAGCGCACCGGCCAGCTTCTCGGCTTGGAGCAGATGGTCACCAGCCGGGCACTGGCGAAGTTCGCGACGCTGCCGAATATCGCCGCCGCTACCCTTTTTCTCAATCTGGATGTCCGGTTAATCCCGCAAGGCGCGGCATTGCTGGATAGCCTGCTGCAGCACATGCGGAAGGCGGGGATCGCGCCGTCGTCCGTCTGCTTCGAATTCTCCGAGCGCTTCGACAATACCATCGTGCCCGGCTTTCGCGATCTGGTCGCCAGGATGCGAAATGCCGGCTTCAAGCTGGCGATCGACGATTTCGGCGTCGGTCACGGCGAAATGAAGCTTCTCTCCGATTACCCGGTCGACTATCTGAAGATCGATCGGCACTTCATCGTCGACATCGACCGCAGTGCCCGCAAGCGCCATATCCTTAGGAATCTCGTCAATATCGCCCATGTCCTCGGCACGCGCGTCATCGCCGAGGGTATCGAGACCGAGGCGGAATTCCTGACCTGCCGCGAATTCGGCGTCGACCTCGTCCAGGGCTGGTTCATTGCCCGCCCGACAGTGCTCGTCAACGAGCTGAAGCCGGGCTTTCCGCATTTGCAGGATCTGGGCAAGACGACGCGCAACAGCCAGTCGCTGGATGAAATTCTCATCCGCAAGCAGATCGAAGTGCTACCGACCATTCGCGAGAGCGACAGTATCGACAGCGTCTTCGAACTCTTTCGCCGCAATCCGCGCCGCGCCTATTTCCCCGTCGTCAACGCCAATGACGAGCCGCGCGGCATCATCCACGAATACCAGCTCAAGGAATATATCTATCAGCCCTTCGGCCGCGATCTCTTGAAGAACAAGGTCTACGAGCGTTCGATCTCGCATTTCGTCGAAATGGCACCGATCGTCGGCCTCGATTCAGATGCCGATACGCTGATGGCGATCTTCGCCAATATGGAAAGCAGCGATTGCCTGATCGTCACCGAGGGTACACATTATGCCGGCATCGTTTCTGCCGCATCGCTCATTAAGGTCATCAACGAGAAGCAGCTGAAGATCGCCCAGGATCAGAACCCGCTGACCGGCCTGCCGGGCAACAGGGCGATCCACGATTTCATGCAGCATGCCGGCCGGGACGGCGATGAGATCAGGCATTTCTGCTATTGCGACTTCGACAATTTCAAGCCGTTCAACGATGCCTATGGCTTCCATCTCGGCGATCACGCCATTTCCTCGTTCGCGGCACTGATGCGCCGCTATTTCTTCGCCGAGCGCCATTTCCTCGGCCATGTCGGCGGCGACGATTTCTTCATCGGCGTCACCGGCTGGAACATGCTGGAGCTGCGCGAGGTTCTGGACCGGCTTCTTGCTGATTTTCATGCCGACGTCCTCGATTTTTACTCGGCCGAGGATCGTGCCGCCGGCCGCATTCGCGGCCATGACCGCAGCGGCGCCGAGGCGGAATTCCCGCTGATGCGTTGCTCCATCGGCATTCTGCAACTGCCTGAGGGACTGGTGATCGACAATATCAACCGCGTGAGCACCTCCATTGCCGGCATCAAGACGAAGGCAAAGGAAAGCGATATCGGCGTCGCATTTCTCGGCCTGACCGAGACGAATTGACGCCCTCCCATAACAGCTCCTTTTCAAGCGGTCTGCGCTAAACTATCTCCACTACTTTGCTGGGAGAGGAGATAGCGCCATGCCCTTGCCATCTGAAATGCGTTTCGTGGATTTGCCGTCCTTTGGCGGGCCGGAGGTCATGACCATCGCCCGCCGGCCTTTGCCGGTTCTGAAGCCGGGCGAGATTCTCGTCCGTGTCGAGGCGGCCGGCGTCAACCGCCCGGATGTGGCGCAACGGCAGGGCACCTATCCGCCGCCGAAGGATGCGAGCCCCATACTGGGTCTCGAAATCGCCGGCGAAGTCGTCGATGTCGCGCCCGGCGTGACGGAGTTTGCCATCGGCAACAAGGTTTGCGGTCTCGCCAATGGCGGTGCCTATGCCGAATATTGCGTGCTTCCCGCCGGCCAGGCGCTCCGCTTTCCGAATGGCTATGACGCGGTGCGCGCGGCGGCTTTGCCCGAAACGTTCTTCACCGTCTGGGCCAATCTCTTCCAGATGGCCGGCCTCACTGAAGGCGAAAGCGTGCTGATCCATGGCGGTTCCAGCGGCATCGGCACGACGGCAATCCAGCTCGCCCGCGCTTTCGGCGCGACGGTCTACACCACGGCCGGTTCGAAGGAAAAATGCGAGGCCTGCGAGAAGCTCGGCGCAAAGCGGGCGATTAATTATAGAGAAGAGGATTTCGCCGCGGTCATCGCGGCGGAGACGGGCCATGGCGTCGATGTCATCCTCGACATGATCGGCGCGTCCTATCTGGAAAAGAATCTCGCCTCTCTCGCCCGCGACGGCTGCCTCTCGATCATCGCATTTCTCGGCGGTGCCGTTGCCGACAAGGTCAATCTGGCGCCGGTAATGGTGAAGCGACTGACCGTGACCGGTTCGACCATGCGCCCGCGCAGCGCCGAGGAGAAACGCGCCATTCGCGACGACCTTCTCTCCCAGGTCTGGCCGCTGCTGGACGAAGGCACGATAGCCCCTGTCATTTACAAGACCTTCTCCTTTGACGATGTAGTCGAGGCGCATCGGCTGATGGAGACCAGCGACCACATCGGCAAGATCATGCTGAAGCTGGCTTGATCGTGAAGGACAGCGCGATGGCGATCAGGCCGGGTATTGCCATCAGGGCATAAAGCCAGGTTGCCGCGGAAAGGCTGCCGGCAATGCCGCCCGGATGGGTCAGGCCCGCGCTGTTGGCAATGACGCCGGCAAGGGCCGCGCCGAACGCGCCGCCCAGCGATTGCGTCATCGAGATTGCAGCGGAAGCCTTGTCCTCATCGGCTTTCCTGGCGATGCCGATGATCCTGGTCACGAGGTGAGCCCATCCCAAGCCGACGCCGAAGCCCATCAGGAACATGGCGACAACAGCCGGTGCATATTCCGTGAGTGCGGTGAAGGACGTCGTGGTCGCCAGGAGCGGGATCAGCGATGCGGTGGCTGCGGTTTCAAGAATGCAGCCGGTTCTGATGGCGATAGTTGCCTGCCGGCCCGAGAACGAAGCGCTGAAGAAGGCCGCAATGGTCCAACCGAGGGCGACAAGCGCGACGAGATAGCCCGAGATGAGTGGCGTTACGCCGTGGAGTGTTTGCAGGAAGTAGGGAATGTAGATGTCGCTCGTCAGCACCAGCATCATCGTGAATATCGTCAGGTAGAGCCGCGCGATCGGGTTGCCGAGCATGACGGCCCCATAGGGAAGGAGGCGCACCTCGCTCTTGCGCTCGATCAGGACCATCGTTGCGACGAGCGCGATCGAAACTGCGATCAGTATGGCCTTATAGGGACCATGTTCGATCGTGCCGGCAACGCTGACGAGCAGGACTGCGACGAGCAGTAATATAATCTGGACCAGCGGAGTCCTGGTATCGATCCGGTCATCCGCGACATCGGGGAGCAACCGGCGTGCCGAGAACGCCATGATAACGGCCAGCGGCACCAGAATGACGAAGGCCTCACGCCAGGCGCCTCCGGCGGCGAAGAGCCCGCCGATCGTTGGTCCAAGCACCGTCGCCACCCCCCATATGGCGGCGTAGAGTGTGGACGCCCGGCGCCACAGGGGCTGGGGATAGATGAAGCGGATGAAAGCATAGGCAAGGCCGGACAGCATGCCCGAGCCGTAGCCCTGAACGGCACGGCCGGCGAGCAATACGGGCATGGCCGGCGCGATGGCGCAGAAGAGGCTCCCGAGACCGAATGTGATCGCCGCTGCAACATAGACGGCACGCAGGCCCATGCCCTTCGGCCGGGTTGCAACCGTGATCGAACCGAGCACGCCGGCAGCGACGAACAGCGTCGTCATCCATGAGAATAGTTCGAGGCCGCCGATGTCCCGGACGATCGAGGGCGCGATGGTGGCGGTAATATAGGACTCGACGGCATAGAGCGTCACGCCGCCGCCAAGCATCAGCGTCGCGGGCAGGAGTTTCGGCGAGAACAAGGCGAAGATGGAGGAGGATGGAACGGAAGCGGTGTTTTCGATGCTGGACATCGGACGATCCTCGGTGTTTTCCCTAGCGGTTGATTATTTTCCAAGTTATACTTTGGAAAATTACATGGCAGCTGGATTAAAACAAGAGATAACTTGGAAAAATGCGTCAATCGCCCGTCAATCGAATCCTGATCCTGTTGAAAACCGAGGGGCCGCAACTGGCAGCGGCGGTCGGCGACGCGCTCGGCATATCGTCGGAGGCAGCGCGTCAGCAGCTGACGAAGATGGCGGAGGAGGGATTGGTCGAGCCGGTGGCGGAGGCCGCAGCGGGCAGGGGCAGACCGCGCCAGCTCTGGCATCTGACGTCTGACGGCAACAAGCAATTTCCCGACGGCCATGCGGATCTGACCGCCACTTTGCTTGCGACCATGGTCAGCCAGTTGGGACAGGGTGCCGTCGATACCGTCATCTCCGCCCGTGAGACGGAAACGCTTCGCCGCTACCGCAGCGAAATCGACCTCGCCGCCGATCTACCGTCACGCGTCGCAAGCCTCGCCGCCGTCCGCACGCAGGAAGGCTATATGGCCGATCACTGGCAGGATGAGGATGGTTCGCTGATGCTGGTGGAAAATCATTGTCCCATCTGTGCGGCCGCATGTGCCTGCTCCGGCTTCTGCCGTTCCGAGCTCGAGACCTTCCGCACAGTGCTCGGCGCACAGGTCGAGCGCGAGGAACACATCGTGCTCGGCGCCAGACGCTGCGCTTATAGGATTCGGCCGACCGTCTGAGTAGTGAGCTTTTCGACACCGGCAGGTGTCATCGGCGATTGGCAATCCATGGCGCAGCGGCTATCACTGGCATCTAGCAAATCAAAGGCTGCATCCCATCATGTCCAACCCCGTCTGCGTCGAAGTCACCCGTGGCAACCAGGTCGAAAGCCTTCATCGCGGCTCCGTCGTTGCGGTCGACGGCGATGGTAAGGTGGTCTTTTCGCTCGGCGATATCGAAAGCGGCGTCTTTCCGCGCTCCGCCTGCAAGGCGATGCAGGCCCTGCCATTGGTCGAAAGCGGTGCCGCGGATGCCTATGGCTTCGGCGACAAGGAATTGGCGCTCGCCTGCTCCTCCCACAATGGCGAGGATGAGCATGTAGCACTCGCCGCCTCGATGCTGGCGCGCGCCGGGCGCGATGCCGGCACGCTCGAATGCGGCGCGCATTGGTCCTTCGATCAGAAGACCCTCATCCATCAGGCACGCACCATTGAGAAGCCGACCGCACTGCATAATAATTGCTCCGGCAAGCATGCGGGCTTCGTCTGCGCCTGCTGTCATCAGGATATCGATCCGAAAGGCTATGTCGGCTACGATCACCCACTGCAACAGCAGATCCGCGACACCATGCAGAGCCTGACCGGCGCCATTCTCGGCCACGATAATTGCGGCACGGACGGCTGCTCGATCCCGACCTATGCGGTGCCGCTGAAGGGACTGGCCCGTGGCTTTGCCAGGATGGCGACCGGCGCCGGCCTCGAGCCGCTGCGCGCCAAGGCGTCGCGTCGGCTGTTCGAGGCCTGCATGGCCGAGCCGTTTTACGTTGCCGGCACTGATCGCGCCTGCACCAAACTCATGCAGATCGCTCCCGGCCGCATCTTCGCCAAGACCGGCGCTGAAGGTGTGTTCTGCGCCGCGATCCCCGAACAGGGCATCGCCATCGCGCTCAAATGCGACGATGGCACCGCTCGCGCGGCGGAGGTCATGGTGGCGGCAGTGCTGGCCCGTTTCTTCGAGAAGGAGAGCGCGGTCCATGCCGGCCTCATGGCGATGGCCGACAGGTCGTTCAGGAACTGGAACGGCATCCATGTCGGCGATATCATGCCGGCAGCTATACTGACTGCCTAGCCGGTTCAGCCGATCGTCTGCCGGGCCGGCACATGCTGCCGGACTATCCTGTATTCCTTCCAGATCAGGATCATCACGATGAGGTCGAAGACGGTGAGGATGATGAGCCCGATCCCGTGCGTGTTGGTGAAGCGGTAGAGCTGGTAGACGATGAAAAGCCCAAGGGCGACCAACGAAGCCGGATAGGCCCACATCTTGCCCCTGAGCAGCCCGATGACAAGCAACACCTTCACGAGCCCGTGGCTCAGCAGGTACCAGGCATAGAAGTCCTTGGTGCCGACGGAGAAATCCTGCGCCCTGGTCAACAGGTGTGTCGCGATGAAATCATGGGGATCGTTGAGTAGCTCGGGCTGCGTGATCCTGTTTGCCAGGCGAAGGACGGACTTGGTGCTGACGAGCGCCAGCACAATACCGCCGATGCATTCGATCAGGGCATGAACGCCCTTCAACAAGACGCTGATTTCGAAGAGCTGATGAATGCGGCGTTCGTTCACGGGCGATCCCTTGGGCATGGTGATGCAGTCTTGACCGGCGACAACGGCAAGACAAGCCGATGTGTGAGCGGCATAGGATCAATCTTCGACCGCATCATGATGACGATGACACAAATCCCCGCGTGGTATCTCAATTCCGTGGAGCAGCTGCGCAACCGGCGTCAGGCCAGCAAGATCGGAACCTCGCTGTCCCGGTAGGGCGCCAGGCTTTCCTCAGGAACATCCGATGGCACGATCAGGCCGGACACATCCTTCATCGGCAGGATCTGGCATGGAGAGGCCGCATCGAGCTTATCGCTCGTCGCCAGTACATAGGTTTCGGCCGAGCATTGGGCGATATGCCGCTTGATAGCCGCTTCATCGAAATCGCCGGTCGAAAAGCCGCGGGCGGGATGGATGGCGGTGACGCCGAGAAAGAAGATATCCGCCCGAATGGATGCGATCGTCGCCATGGCGGCAGCCCCGGTCGCCACCATCGAATGCTTATAGAGCTTGCCGCCGATCAGAATCACCTCGGCGGCATGATGCTCCAGCTCGCTTGCGATCGTCGGGCTGTGGGTGACGATGGTGACAGTAAGATCTTTTGGAAGCTGTCGGGCGAGCTCGGCATTGGTGGTGCCGCCATCGAGGAATACGGTCTGGCCCGGCTGGATCATGCTCGCCGCATAGGCGCCCAGCCGCCGCTTCGCATCCGATGAGACCGCCTGCCTGGCCGTAAAATCCGGCAGATCAGGCGAAAGCGGCAGCGCGCCGCCATGCACCCGCTTCAGCAGTTTCTCCGCCGCCATTTCCCTGAGATCCCTGCGGATCGTGTCTTCGGAGAGGCCGAGATCGTCGGCCAGAACCTTGGCGATCACCTGGCCGTCCCGGCGCAATCGATCGAGGATGAGGGCTTTGCGTTGGCTGGTCAGCATGTCGGTCTCTGCATGTTATTTCACGAATAATCCTGAATTTATCAGAATCGATTCGACATTCAAGAAAATATACGCATATTCGTGCAAATTCCTGCAGGAAGCGGGAGTTAGAAACGGAGACATGACATGTTGATCTTGATTGCAGGGCCTTATCGATCCGGCACCGGCGATGATCCGAAGAAGATGGCCGAAAACCTCAAACGCCTTGAGGAGCCGTCCTATGCCCTGTTCAAGGCCGGGCATTTGCCCATGATCGGCGAATGGGTTGCGCTGCCGGTCTGGCACGCGGCCGGCGGCAAGAGCATTGGCGACGATCTCTACGAGGAGATCTTCCACCCGACGGCGGGCCGCCTGCTGCAGCTTTGCGAGGGTGTGCTCAGATTGCCCGGCGACTCCAAGGGCGCGGACAATGATGTCCGCATCGCACGCGAGCGTGGCATTCCCGTCTGGTACAGGCTGGAAGACGTGCCCGGCTGCGCATAAGCATCGCCGCCCATCCCTGCGGCTCGATGTCGTGGGGATGGGCTTCGATCCGATCGATCAAAACCTTTTGTGGCGGCCATCAGCATCAGCCACTTCCGTATTTGCCGGGTTGCCATTAGCTTCCTGTGAAATCCAATCGAGGAACGGAACATGCTGACATTCTATTTTTCGTCCGGAAGCTGCGCGCTCGCCAGTCTCATCGCCCTGGAAGAATCGGGTCTTGCCTACGAACATCGCCGCCTCAACCTCGCCAATGGCGATCAGCGCCAGCCGGACTATCTGGCCATCAACCCCAAGGGCCGGGTGCCGGCGCTGGTGACCGACAAGGGCGTCATTACGGAGAATATCGCGATCCTGGCTTACATTGCCCAGATCGTGCCCGCCGCGAATCTGGCGCCCCTCGACGATCCCTTCGCATTCGCGCAGATGCAGGCATTCAACAGCTATCTCTCTTCGACCGTCCATGTGAACCACTCGCACAAGGGACGTGGCTATCGCTGGACCGACGATGCCGCCGCCATCGAGACGATGAAGGCAAAGGTGCCGCAGACCATGGCCGAAAGTTTTGCTCTGCTCGAGGACAAGATGCTGAAAGGACCCTGGGTGATGGGCGATCAGTACACCGTCGCTGACGGTTATCTCTTCACCACCGCAAAGTGGCTGCCGGGAGACAATGTCGATCGCGATCAGTTTCCGAAGGTGAGCGCTCACTATGCGCGCATGCTCGATCGCCCGGCCGTTCAAAAGGCGCTTGCCATCGAAGAGGGCTGATTCCGTCAGCCGAATGTTGCCAAAAGCTTTTTCGGCGCGCGGTGTTGCCACGCCTCCATCAAACGCCGTTCCAGTTCCTCGTCGCCGATCGCGCCGATGCGCAAGGGCAGGGAAGGCCAGCCGACATAGTGGCCAGTCTGGAAATAGATCTCCGGCGCCATCTCCATCAGCTGTTCCTTGCGGTCGATCGGCAGCGACAGCACGATGGTCTCGTTATTCTTGACCGTCACGAATGCCTTCCCGCCGACTTTGAAGGCCGGCAGCCCGTAATGCAGGCCAGGTTCGACCGCCGGCAGCCGGGCTTGGGCCACAAGCCGCTGCAGTCGTTCCACGATGGTGTCCATATTGACGTTCGAAGTCATGCTCGCGCTACGGAAACAGGCTCTTTCAGGCACATTCTTCCGGCTGAACGCATCGCTTGTCCATAGGCCGCCCGAGATTTTCCGGCATGAGCGGCAGGTCGGCGAGCTCTTCCAGCGACATCGCCGCAAGCATGGGATGCTGCAGCGGATCGTCTTCGGGTTCGCGATCCTCATCCAGTAAATGACTGAAGAAAAGCTTCAAGATCGACATCGCATGCCTCCTTGGATCTCCGCGTAGATGCAACCATAAGGGCATCAGCCGGGCGAATGGCGGCGGTTTTCAATTCCATGCTGCAATAATCGCGTGAATTATCGTTTCAAGCAATTGAGAATGACGCGATGCTACTATAGTTATTCTATAATGAGAAACCTCAACAACGTTCATCTAAATGGCCTGCGTGCCCTGGAAGCGGTGGGGCGGCTCGGCTCGCTGCAGGCGGCGGCCGACGAACTCGGCGTGACGGTCGGTGCCGTCAGCCAGCAGGTTATCAAGGCCGAGGCGCAGCTCGGTCGGCCGCTTTTCGAGCGCACGCCCAAGGGCATGGCGGTCACGGCTTCGGGATTGGCGGTGCTGGCAAGGCTTGGCGAGGGCTTTCAGGCGCTTACGGCCGCTGTCGCGCTGGCGCAGCACAAGGACGAGAATATCCTCACCATTTCGGTCGCGCCGGTTTTCGCGGCGCGCTGGCTGGTATATCGGCTCGATCGCTTCGCCAGCCGCCATCCGGATATCCGCCTGCGTATCGATGCCACCACGCGACTGATCAGTCCGGCGACCTCGGATGTCGATATAGGCATTCGGGTCGGCAGCGGGCAATGGCCTGGCGTCAAGGCCGAGCTGTTGCTAGCGCAGGAGGTGTTCCCGGTCGTCACGCCGCAGATCGCCGCCACGCTCCGCGAGCCTGCCGATCTCCTGAAAATCTCCGCCGTCATCGACGGACACGCGATGTTCGGTTGGGAAGTATGGCTGCGCAAGGCCGGGCTTTCAGGCCATTGCATGGAAGAGCGGCACATCTTCAACGACGCGTCGCTCTGTCTGGATGCGGCGATAGCGGGGCAGGGGGTGATGCTCGCCTGGCAGACGCTGGCCGCCTATGCTCTGCAGCAGAAATGCCTCGTCGATCCCTTCGGCATCCGCGCAAAGACGGGTTTCGGCCATTATTTCGTCACCGCCCCCGGCGTGCGTGAGCCGAAGAAGGTCTCCGCCTTCAAGGCCTGGATACGCGACGAAATGGAAGAGAGCATGCGTCTCTTCCATTAGGATCAATCAGACCGGCTCCTGACCGCGGGTCGCCTGCATGGCCTTGTAGGCATCGCGCGACTGGCAGCGCTCGATCCAGGCTTTCATCTTCGGGCGAGCATCGAAGAGTTCCTGTTCGGTCTGGGCGTAGCGCATTACTTCCGCGAGGTTGAGGTCGGCGGCGGTAAAGCGGTTGCCGACGAGATAATCCTGCTTCTGCAGATGCTTTTCCAAGACGTCGAGCGGCTTCTTCAGCGAGCGGCAGGCAACCGCGATGCCGGCCTTGCCCGGCTCGCTGTTTTCCTGGGCATTGTCATAGATGCGCACGAGCGCGACGCTGTACGGCTCGACTTCGGTCGCCGCCCACATGGTCCACATCGACATCCGTCCTTCTTCCTCAACCGTCTTGCCGGCAAGCGGGCCGCCATATTTGCGCGCGAGATAGAGATTGATGGCAAGCGATTCATGCATCATGAGATCGCCATCCTTGATACAAGGGATCATGCCCATCGGATTGACCGCCAGAAACTCCGGCGACATCGTGTTGATCGGCGCGTCGGCGGCAAGCGGGTTGGGCAGCCGGCCGCCCTGGATGACCGGCACGGATTTGAACTCGATGCCGAGCTCGTGAGCCATCCAATAGTTGCGCGAAGCGCGCGAGCGATAGACACCGTAGATCGTCAGCATGTACGTCCCCCAGATTCGAGTCGGCGCGACATTATTGGTCGCTTGGGAAGAGCGGAAGGCCTCGCGGTTGATATCTCGATGAAAGCTTGTGATGAGTGGTGTGCATCGGGGCCGCCTCGTCCTTCGAGGCTTCGCCCTGTGGGCTCCGCACCTCAAGATGAGGCGGAATTGGCCACGCAGTCCGTTGTATATGCATAAGGCTTTACCGCCGCTGCTGTGAATGACAGCCCTCACCCTGAGGTGGCCCGCGGGGCCCTCGAAGGGCGAGGCGGGTGTTAGGCACGGAGCAAGCACGAAAATATCAGTCGAACGCCCGAATTCTTTGCAAATCATGCTGCTGATGCCCAGCCTTCGTTCGGAAATTAGTGCCTGCGCATGTTAGATTAGAATCGTGATTTCATCGGATGCGGTAGGAGGCTTCTGGTGAAAATGGTGACTGCGATCTCGGGAGGAGAGCAGATGCTTGCGACCAGTGTATCGCTAGACGACAAATATACCACAGAAGAAGGCCGTGTTTTCATGAGCGGCCTGCAGACGCTGGTGCGGCTGCCCATGACCCAGATGCGGCGTGACCGCGCTGCCGGTCTCAATACGGCAGCCTTCATATCAGGCTATCGCGGTTCGCCGCTCGGCGGTTACGACCAGCAGCTTCTGAAGGCCAAGACTTATCTCGACGCCCACGACGTCACCTTTCAGCCAGGCATCAACGAGGATCTGGCCGCAACGGCCGTATGGGGCTCGCAACAGGTCGGGCTTTCCCCCGGCGCCCGCAAGGATGGCGTGCTCGGCATCTGGTACGGCAAAGGCCCCGGCGTCGACCGCTCCGGCGATGTCTTGAAGCACGCCAATGCCGCCGGCACTTCCAAGCATGGCGGCGTCCTCTGTTTCGCCGGCGACGACCATTCCGCCAAATCTTCCACGATGCCGCATCAGACCGACCATGATTTCATGTCGGCGGTCATCCCGGTCATCTACCCCTCGTCCATCCACGAATTCCTCGAATATGGCCTGCTCGGCATCGCCATGTCGCGCTATTCCGGCTGCTGGGTCGGCATGAAATTCATCGCCGACACCATCGAAACGACGGCCGCTGTCGATCTCTCAGGCGAACGGCGGCAATTCGTGCTGCCGACCGATTTCGAAATGCCGCCCGGCGGCCTCAACCTGCGCTGGCCCGATCCGCCGCTGGTGCAGGACGACCGCTTGCAGACCTATAAGGCCTATGCCGCCATCGCCTTTGCCCGTGCCAATCGCGTCGACGAAATCACGCACGATGTGCCGAATGCCCGCCTCGGCATCATCTCGTCCGGCAAAGCCTATGAGGATGTCCTGCAGGCGCTGCGAGAGCTCGAGATCGGCCCGAAGGAAATGGCTGATATCGGTCTGCGCATCCTCAAGGTTCGGATGCCCTGGCCGCTGGAGCCGGAGGCCGTGCGGCATTTCTCCGAAGGGCTGGACGAAGTTCTCGTCATCGAGGAGCGGCGCGAGATCATCGAAAACCAGATCAAGCAGCAGCTCTTCAACTGGCGGGCCGATGTCCGCCCGCGCATCGTCGGCAAGTTCGACGAACACGACACACCCTATCTCAGCCTGTCGGCGGCGCTGACCGTCGGCGCGGTCGCGAGAGCGATCGCCGGGCGCATTGTCAAGCTCGATCTCGATCAGGGCCTGCATGACCGTATCGCCGCCAAGCTCGCCTATCTTGCCGAACGCGGCCAGATCAGCCGCAGCCATGTGGCGCCGCTGAACCGCACGCCGTTCTTCTGCTCGGGCTGTCCGCACAATACGTCCACCAGGGTTCCCGAAGGCAGCCGCGCCATCGCCGGCATCGGCTGCCACTACATGGTCACCTGGATGGACCGCAACACCGAGACTTTCACCCAGATGGGCGGCGAAGGCGTGCCGTGGACGGCGATCGCCCGCTACACCGACGAAAAACACATGTTCGTCAATCTCGGTGACGGCACCTATTTCCATTCCGGCATTCTTGCCATCCGCCAGTCTGTCGCCTCCAAGGTCAACGTCACCTACAAACTGCTCTATAACGACGCCGTTGCCATGACCGGCGGCCAGCCGATCGACGGCTATCTGACGCCGGAGCTGGTGACGAAGCAGCTGCATGACGAGGGTGTCAAGCCGATCTATCTGCTGTCGGATAATCCGGATGCCTATCGTGCCTCTGAGATGGCCCCCGGCGTTAAGGTGCTGCATCGCGACCATATCGATCAGGTAATGCTGACGCTGCGCGAGACTGAGGGCTGCTCGGCGATCGTCTATGTCCAGACCTGCGCGGCCGAGAAGCGCCGTCGCCGCAGCCGCGGGCTGCTGGAAGATCCGGCCAAGCGCGTCTTCATCAACCCGGCCGTCTGCGAGGGCTGCGGCGATTGTTCGGTGCAATCCAACTGCATCTCCGTCGAGCCACTGGAAACGGAATTCGGCCGCAAGCGCCAGATCAACCAATCGAGCTGCAACAAGGATTTTTCCTGCGTCAAAGGCTTCTGCCCGTCCTTCGTGACTGTTCATGGCGGCAAGCGCCGCAAGCGGAAGGCGCTTGATCATGCCGATGTCGACGTGCCGATGCCCGAAATCCCCGTCATCGGCGATCGGCCCTGGAACATCGCCATTGCCGGCGTCGGCGGTACCGGCATCCTGACGATCGGCGCCATCCTCGGCATGGCCGCGCATCTGGACGGCAAGGTGCCAATGATCCTGGACATGGCCGGCCTTGCCCAAAAGGGCGGCGCGGTCATGAGCCACCTGCGTATGGGTTACAGCCAGGCCGACGTCACCTCGTCGCGCATCGTCAATGGCGGCGCCGATCTGCTGTTTGCTGCGGATGAAGTGGTGGGCGCCTCCAAGGATGCGATCACGCTCTGCTCGGCGACGCGCACGACCGCCATCGTCAACACCGGTCTGATGCCCGTCGCCGATTTCGTGCGCAACCGCGATTTCGATTTCAAGACCGGCTCGATACAGCACACCATCGCCAAGACCGTCAGCGACAAATCCGTCTTCCTCGATTTCAACCACGTTGCGACCGAGGTCACCGGCGATGCCATATCGACCAATATCCTGCTGACCGGGTTTGCCTGGCAGCGCGGCCTGTTGCCGCTGTCGCTGGAGGCGATCGAAAAGGCGATCGCGCTCAACGGCGTCGCGGTCAAAGCGAGCCTTTCCGCCTTCCAGTGGGGACGGCTGCTGGCGCATGATCCGCAGGTCGTGCATGCCATGATGGCCGAGCACGATGCCGGCAAGACGCTGGCGGAGATGAGCCTCGATGAACTCATCAACCATCGCAAGGCGCATCTGACGGCCTATCAGAATACAGCCCTTGCCGAACGCTATGGCGTTTTCGTCGCCCGCGCCAGTGCGATGGCTGCGAGGGAACAGCTTTCGGACAAGGTGCCCTTTGCCGTCGCCGTTACCTATGCGCGGGTTCTGGCCTACAAGGACGAATACGAGGTCGCCCGCCTGCTGACCGATCCTGCCTTCGAGGCGCATCTGCACGAGGAGATGGAAGGCGATTTCAAGCTGGCACTCAACCTTGCCCCGCCCATCCTTAGCGGCAAGGATCCGAATGGCCGGCCGAAGAAGCGCGAATTCGGCGCCTGGATTCTGCCGGTGCTGCGGGCGCTCGCGCCGATGAAGCGGCTGCGCGGCACCGCTCTCGATCCCTTCGGCTATATGGCAGAGCGCCGGCTGGAGCGCCGCTTGATTGCCGATTACGAAAGCATAGCCGAGCGTGTGCTTGCCGGCCTGCGTCACGACAACGAGGTCGAGGCCCTTGCCATCCTCTCGCTGTTTGATGAGATAAGAGGCTTCGGACCGGTCAAGGAGGAAGCCGCCCGCAAGATCATGGTGAAAATCGCCGACAAGCTGAAGGCCTATGAGACGCCTGAGGAGAAGCAAGGCAAGCAGCCTATGCCTGCCGACGCGGCATAACGGCTGCGACGGAAACTTGAAGCGGACATGAAGAGATATAGGTTCGTAAGGATCGCACGTTCGGGACCATCGGGAGGAGAAGCCGGATGTTTGAAGGGGGATTGAACTTCGCGCTTGGCGAGGACATCGAGGTGCTGCGCGAACAGGTGCGCCGTTTTGCCAGCAACCGCATCGCGCCGTTTGCCGACGAGCTCGACCGCAACAATAGTTTCCCGATGCATCTGTGGCGGGAGATGGGCGATCTCGGCCTGCTCGGTATCACCGTCGACGAGGCCTATGGCGGTGCGGGCCTCGGTTATCTCGCCCATACGGTGGCGATGGAGGAAATCAGCCGCGCTTCGGCTTCTGTCGGCCTGAGTTACGGCGCCCATTCTAATCTTTGCATCAACCAGATCCACCGCAACGGCACGACCGCGCAAAAGGAACGCTACCTGCCGAAGCTGATTTCAGGCGAGCATGTGGGCGCATTGGCCATGTCGGAGCCCGGCGCCGGCTCGGATGTCGTCTCCATGAAGCTGCATGCCGAAAGGCGCGGCGGCCGCTATGTGTTGAACGGCAGCAAGATGTGGATCACCAACGGTCCCGATGCCGATGTCCTCGTCGTCTACGCCAAGACATCGCCTGATGCCGGCCCGCGCGGCATCACCGCCTTCCTCGTCGAAAAAGGTTTCCCCGGATTTTCGGTCGGCCAGAAGCTCGACAAGCTCGGCATGCGCGGCTCGAATACCTCGGAGCTGATCTTCCTCGATTGCGAGGTGCCGGTGGAAAATGTTCTGGGTCAGCTCGATGGTGGCGTCAGCGTGCTTATGTCGGGCCTAGACTATGAGCGCGTCGTGCTCTCGGGCGGTCCCATCGGCATCATGGCTGCCTGCATGGATGTCGTGCTGCCCTACATGCATGAGCGCAAGCAGTTCGGCCAGTCGATCGGCGAGTTCCAGCTCATGCAGGGCAAGCTTGCCGACATGTATGTCACCATGAATGCCGCACGTGCCTACGTCTATGCCGTTGCTGCTGCCTGTGATCGCGGCGAGACGGCGCGCAAGGATGCGGCGGGCTGCATTCTCTATTCGGCCGAAAAGGCAACCGCGCTGGCGCTCGAATGCATCCAGGCGCTCGGCGGCAATGGCTATACCAATGATTATCCCGCCGGACGGCTGCTGCGCGACGCCAAGCTTTACGAGATCGGCGCCGGCACATCCGAAATCCGGCGCATGCTGATCGGCCGCGAGTTGTTCGGCGAAACGGCCTGATTTCGAATTCCATTTTTCTCAATCCGCGAGGCCGCATGACCGTCCTGAAATCAGAGATATCGACGCATACGGATCGCTTCCGCGACAACCGCGCCGCCATGCTCGAGGCGATCGGTGTGGCGCAGGCTGCGGCGTCGCAGGCGGCGGAAGGCGGTGGCGCACAGGCGCGCGAACGTCATGTCAGCCGAGGCAAGATGCTGCCGCGCGATCGCGTGGCCGGACTGATCGATCCCGCCACGCCGTTTCTCGAGATCGGGATGACGGCCGCGCATGATCTCTATGGCGGCGAGGCGCCGGGTGCCGGCCTGATCGCCGGTATCGGCCGTGTTTCGGGCCGCGACTGCATGATCGTCTGCAACGATGCCACGGTCAAAGGCGGCACCTACTATCCGATTACGGTGAAGAAGCATCTGCGCGCGCAGGAGATTGCGGCGGAAAACAATCTCCCTTGCATCTATCTCGTCGATTCCGGCGGCGCCAACCTGCCGAACCAGGATGAGGTCTTTCCGGATCGCGATCATTTCGGCCGCATCTTCTACAATCAGGCCAATATGTCGGCCGCCGGCATCCCGCAGATCGCCGTCGTCATGGGCTCCTGCACGGCAGGCGGCGCTTATGTGCCCGCTATGTCCGACGAAACCATCATCGTCGAGAAGCAGGGAACGATCTTTCTTGCCGGCCCGCCGCTCGTCAAGGCGGCGACGGGGGAGGTGGTCTCGGCCGAGGATCTTGGCGGCGGCGATGTGCACACGCGCCTCTCCGGCGTTGCCGATCATCTGGCGCGCGACGATGCCCATGCGCTTGCGCTTGCGCGGCAGGCGGTCGCCAACCTCAATCGCCGCAAGCCCGAGAGCGTCGAACTTCGCACGCCCGAGGCGCCGCTCTGCGATCCCGAAGAGATCCTAGGCATCGTCCCTTCCGATCCGCGCACGCCTTATGACGTGCGCGAGATCGTCGCCCGCATGGTTGATGGCTCTAGGCTCGACGAGTTCAAGGCGCGCTATGGCACGACGCTGGTCTGCGGCTTTGCCCATATCTACGGCATTCCCGTGGGGATCATTGCCAACAACGGCGTCCTCTTCTCGGAGTCGGCGCTGAAGGGCGCGCATTTCGTCGAGCTTTGTTCGCAGCGCAAGATCCCGCTGGTCTTCCTGCAGAACATCACCGGCTTCATGGTCGGCCGCAAATACGAGACGGAGGGCATCGCCAAGAACGGCGCCAAGCTGGTGACGGCTGTCGCCACGACCAAGGTCCCGAAGATCACCATGCTGATCGGCGGTTCCTTCGGCGCCGGCAATTACGGCATGGCCGGCCGTGCCTATTCGCCGCGCTTTCTCTGGACCTGGCCCAATAGCCGCATCTCGGTCATGGGCGGAGAGCAGGCGGCCGGCGTGCTTGCCACCGTGCGCGGCGAGGCGCTCACTCGTGCCGGCAAGCCCTGGACGAAAGAGGAAGAGGCCGCCTTCAAGGCGCCGACGCTCAAGATGTTCGAAACCCAGAGCCACCCGCTCTATGCCTCGGCCCGCCTCTGGGACGACGGCATTATTGACCCGCGCAAGAGCCGCGACGTGCTGGCTCTGTCGCTTTCAGCAGCACTCAACGCGCCGATCGAAGACACGCGCTTCGGTCTTTTCAGGATGTGAGGAGATGGAAATGAAACGCGATGCCATCAATGCCAAGAATGCCCCGCAGCCCCGCGGCGGTTACGCCCAAGCCGTAAAGCTCGAGAATTTCGAGCGATTGCTTTTTGTCAGCGGCCAGATCCCGATGACGTCGGACGATACGCTTCCCGAGGGGTTCAAAGCGCAGGCTCGCCAAGCCTGGCTGAATGTCGATGCCCAGCTGAAGGCGGCAGGCATGAGCAAGAACGACATCGTTAAGGTCACGGTCTTTCTCGCCGACCGGCATCACACGATGGAGAACCGCGAGATCCGCGCCGAATATCTAGGCTCGCTCACGCCGGCCATGACTGTTGTGATCGCAGGCATTTTCGATACCGCCTGGCTGCTCGAAGTCGAAGTCGTTGCCGCGCAATAGGGTCAGCCGATGTTTTCGAAGATACTGATCGCCAATCGCGGGGAAATCGCCTGCCGGGTCATCCGGACGGCAAGGCGCCTGGGCATCCGCACAGTTGCCGTCTATTCCGACGCCGACAGGGATGCGCTGCATGTGGCGCTCGCCGACGAGGCCGTTCATATCGGCCCGTCGGCCGCGAGCGAAAGCTATCTTTCGAAGCAGAAGATCATCGCGGCGGCAGAGCGAACCGGCGCGCAAGCCATCCATCCCGGCTATGGCTTTCTGTCGGAAAATGCCGATTTTGCCGAAGCGGTCGAGGCTGCTGGTCTGGTCTTCATCGGCCCATCGCCGGCCTCGATCCGGGCCATGGGCCTCAAGGATGCGGCCAAGGCGCTGATGGAGCGGGCAGGGGTGCCCGTTGTTCCAGGCTATCACGGCGATAAGCAAGCGCCCGGCTTTCTTGCCGAGCAGGCCGATGGCATCGGCTTTCCCGTTCTCATCAAGGCACGGGCGGGCGGCGGCGGCAAGGGCATGCGCCGCGTCGACCGGCTGGAGGATTTTGCTTCCTCGTTGGAGGCGGCAAAGCGCGAGGCGAAATCCGCCTTCGGCGACGATGCCGTGCTGATCGAGAAATACCTGGTCAAGCCGCGCCACATTGAGATCCAGGTCTTCGGCGATATCAATGGCAATGCTGTGCACCTCTTCGAGCGCGATTGCTCGCTGCAGCGCCGGCACCAGAAGGTGATCGAGGAGGCGCCGGCGCCCGGCATGACTGAGGAGATGCGCAGCGCCATGGGTGAGGCGGCGGTTCGCGCCGCACGCGCCATCGATTATCGCGGCGCCGGCACCGTCGAATTCATCGCCGATGTCTCCGATGGCCTGTCGCCGGATCGCTTCTTCTTCATGGAAATGAACACGCGCCTGCAGGTCGAACACCCTGTCACCGAGGCGATCGCCGGCGTCGATCTGGTGGAGTGGCAATTGCGCGTTGCAAGCGGCGAGCCGCTGCCGAAGACGCAGGACGAACTCACCATAAACGGCTGGGCCTTCGAAGCCCGCATCTACGCCGAAGACCCGGCACGCGGCTTCCTGCCGGCAACCGGCACGCTCGCGCGCTTACGCTTTCCCGAAGGCGATGTCCGCATCGATGCCGGCGTGCGCGAGGGCGACAGCATCACGCCGCATTACGATCCGCTGATTGCCAAGTTGACGGTGCATGCTCCGTATCGCGGCGCCGCCCTTACCAAGCTCACGCAGGGTCTGGAGCAGACGCAGGTCGCGGGAACCACCACCAATCTCGATTTCCTCATCCGGCTCAGCCGCCAGCCGGATTTCGCTGCCGGTCATCCGGATACGGGGCTGATCGACCGGGATGTGGAGGCGCTGACCGCGACACGGCAGCCCGATGATGCAGCCCTTGCCATCGCCGCGATTGTCGAGGCGGGCGGATTCATGCGCGCCGCTGGCAGCGACCCCTGGCATTCGCTCGGCGCCTGGCAGTTCTGGGGCGAAGCAAGCCGTCCCGTCACGCTGCATTTTGCCGGCGGCCACAGGAATTGCCGGGTGATTGCAAGGGATCAGGCGCTTTTCAACGTTGCCTTCGACGATCGCACCATTCCTGTCCGTCTCTTCGAAGGTGATACTTTTTCTCGACGCGTGGAGATCGACGGCAGGCAGTCCCACGTCAATATCTTCCGGACATCGGCGGATGTGACGCTGTTTCTCGACGGGCAAACCCACCATTTCAATCGCCTCAACCCACTCGATGGCGCGGAGGAGGCGGCTAGCGGCGGCGACCGCGTGGTCGCGCCGATGCCGGGCCTCGTCAAGATCGTCCGCGTGCGTGAGGGCGATACGGTGGCGAAGGGCCAGGCGCTCGTCGTCATGGAAGCCATGAAGATGGAGCTGACGCTGACGGCGACGCGCGACGGCATCGTCGAAAGCCTGCATGTCGGCGAGGGCGATCAAACCAGCGAGAGTGCCGTGCTTTTGTCGCTTCGGCCGGAGGACACGGCATGACCGACAAACCCCCAAACTACGTCACCATCGTCGAGATGGCGCCGCGCGACGGCCTGCAGAATGAGAAGCAACCGGTCGATACCGCGCGAAAGATCGAGCTGGTGGACCTGCTGTCTGATTGCGGTTTCGAGCGTATCGAAGTCACCAGCTTCGTCAGTCCGAAATGGGTGCCGCAGCTTGCCGATGCCGCCGATGTTATGGCCGGGATAAAGCGGCGTTCCGGTGTCCGTTATGCAGTGCTGGCGCCCAACATGCAGGGTTTCGAGGCAGCACTTGCGGCCGATGCCGATGAGGTGGCGATCTTTGCGTCTGCCTCCGAAACCTTCTCCATGCGCAACATCAATTGCTCGATCGCCGAAAGCATCGAACGCTTCCGGCCGGTCGCGGCAGCCAGCCGGGATCGCGGCATTCCGTTGCGGGGCTATGTCAGCTGTGTCGTCGAATGCCCCTATGAGGGTGCCGTGCCGCCGCAAAATGTCGTCGGCGTCGCCCGGCAATTGCGGGAGCTCGGCTGCTATGAGATCAGCCTTGGCGACACGATCGGCAGAGGCGAACCGGAGGCGGTGGATAGAATGCTGGACGCCGTTCTTGCCGAACTGCCCGCCGCCATGCTGGCCGGCCATTTTCACGACACGTCAGGCCGGGCATTGGACAATATCGGCGTCGCTCTCGATCGGGGTCTTCGGGTGTTCGACGCCGCCGCTGGCGGCCTTGGCGGTTGCCCCTTTGCTCCCGGCGCCAAGGGCAATGTCGATACCGTGGCGGTTCACCACTATTTGGCGCTGCACGGCTTCGAGACCGGCCTCGATGATGAAAAACTTGCCCGCGCCGCCGTCTTCGCCCGCAGCCTCAGGAGTGCCTCATGACACCGCAGACGATCCGCATCGACACCGATGGACGTGGTGTTGCCCACCTCACGCTGGCGCGCCCCGAAAAGCACAATGCCCTGTCGGCGGAGATGATCGATGCTTTGACGGCGGCAACGCATGATCTCGCCCATGACACGGCGGTGAGGGTCGTCGTGCTCGCCGGCGAGGGCGCGAGCTTCTGCGCCGGCGGCGATCTCGGCTGGATGCGCGCCCAGTTCGACGCCACGCGCGCGGGGCGCATGGTCGAGGCGCGGCGGCTTGCCATGCTGTTCAAGGCGCTGAACGAGCTGCCGAAGCCGCTGGTTGCCCGCGTTCATGGCAATGCCTTCGGCGGCGGTATCGGCATCTTGAGCGTTTGCGATATGGTGATATCGGCATCGACGGCTCGCTTCGGCCTGACGGAGGTGCGCCTCGGCATCATTCCCGCCACCATCAGTCCCTATGTCATCGCCCGCATCGGCGAGACGAATGCCCGCCCGCTCTTCCTCTCCGGCAAGATCATCGATGCCTGGCAGGCGCATGCCGCCGGCCTGCTGTCGCGGGTCGTGGCGGAGGAGGCGCTGGATGAAGCCGTCGAAGCCGAGGTTCGCCATTTCCTGGCGGCGTCACCGCAGGCGGCCGCCCGCGCCAAGGCCCTGGCACGCTCCGTCGGCAGGCCGGTCACCGATGGCATGATCGATCACGTCGTCGAGCAATTGGCGGATGCATGGGAAACCGAGGAGGCGAAGGAGGGCGTCACCGCCTTCTTCGAGAAGCGTCAGCCGAACTGGCGATCGGCCTAAAGCATGTCGCGCAAAGGTGTGCAGCGGTTTTGCGATAACGACGCGCTTTAAAGAAGCCTGTTGTTTTCCACGGTCAACTGTGGGAACTGCGTGTTCCCCTTGGCCAACTCACCCGATGCCGGCTTGTCCCAGCGAAAGCCCATGATCGCGCCTTGCTCCATCTCCTGAAAAAGGTTGCCCGAAATCACGGCGGAACCGGCGCCATCGGCCACCGAGACGACGCAGCCGATGCCGGCCTGTCTGACGATGTTGCCGGTCGCGACCACGTTGCGGAGATATTGGCCCCAGCCGAGCCGCATTCCCCAGAGCGGTGCGTTCTCGATGACATTGTCGGCAACAAGCGTATCGGCCTCGGCCGAGATGCCGATGCCAAAGCCGCCATCCTGCGCATAAGGTGCCGTAAGCGAGAGATTGCGGATGACATTGCCCGTCACCGCAGCGAGCCTCCCACCTTTGTCGAAATTGGTGACCGAGATGCCGTTGGCGGCGCCATCGACCAGATTGTTGCTGATCACGGCACCGACGAATTCGAATTCGCAATAGATGGCGGTTTCGCCCGAGCGCAGGCATTGATTGCCCGAGATCTGCATATTCGATGCCGAGTTGGCGCGTATGGCGGTGAAGGCGCAATCGGCAATCTGGTTGCCCGAAACCGTCACGCCATCGGCGCGGAAGACATTGATGCCGTTGCCGTTCTGTCCAGTGCCGCCGCCATTGGCGCGGATGCGGGCAATGCGGTTGTTGGTGACGCTGCTGCCATCCTCCGCCTTTTCCCAGCGGTGGATGAGGATGCCGCCATTGCCGCAATCCTCGATGCGATTGCCGGTGACCGCCAATCCGGCTGACTGGACGGAATAGATGCCGGCCTCAGTGGCGCCGGAGATGCTGCTGCGTTCGATCCGGCCGCCGCAGCGCTCCAGCTGCAGCGCATGCTTGCGGCTGCCGGTAACTTCGCAATTGTCGATCAGCACCTCGTCGACGCCGGTCAATTGCAGGAGGCCGCCGGCATAGTCGGCAAGCCATCGATTGCCGCCGTCAAGAACGAGGCCGGAAAGCTCGATGCGTTTGGCCCCGTCCGCATTCATCAGATGGCCATCGCCGCTATAGACGAGCCGTGACGCACCCGGAACGCCCGTGATGCGGGTGTTGTCCGGTAATGTCAGATTGGAGATATTGTAGGTGCCCGGCGGAAGGAAAAGCGGCATATTGGTGCGCGCCGCATTGTCGATCATCGCCTGAAGCTTGCCGCTCTTGATGTCGCTTGCTCCCGGCGTCGTCTTCAGCGCGATGGCGTCGATCGGCCCCCGCAGTTCTGCACCCGTCATCCTGGCAAGCGGCGCGGCGAAAACCCGGGGTGTAAGCAAGCCGGCCGCTGCGGAAGCGGCGATGGAAGTGATGAAGGCGCGGCGTTGGATCATTGTGAACTCCCAGGGCGACACCGACGAAGCAGAAATCATGCCAAGGCTATCTGTGTCGTTTCGGTACGGAGATAGCATCAAACGCGCTTGGCCTGGCCAAAAGCCCCAGATCTTTCTCATTTCATTCACCCGTTCGGCACAGACGAAGCTCCGCCGATGATCGGTCCGCGCTAGAGATCGGCAGCCGATACGCGGATTCGATCAAAAAGCTGCTGTCATCGCTACCTAATCGTGCAAATCGCGCTATCCTCATAAGCCATGAGACCCGATCAACTGCTTTATCCAGCGCCCGAGGGCTTGTTCTGTCCGATCGGCGGCTTCTATATCGACCCCGTGCAGCCGGTTGGTCGAGCACTCGTCACCCATGGCCATTCCGACCATGCCCGCTCCGGCCATGCCCATGTGCTCGCCACGCGCCAGACCCTTGATATCATGCGCATCCGCTATGGCGATGGCTTTGCAGGATCCGAACAGGCGATCGGCTTCGGCGAAGAGGTGACGATCAACGGTGTCAAGGTGCAGTTCCATCCTGCAGGCCATGTTCTCGGTTCCGCGCAGATCGCCGTGGAGAAGGATGGGCTGCGCATCGTCGTTTCAGGAGACTACAAGCGCCGGCCGGACCCGACCTGTGAAGCCTATGTGCCGGTTGCCTGCGATGTCTTCATCACCGAGGCCACATTCGGACTGCCGGTATTCCACCATCCCGATCCGATGGTGGAGACACGCAAGCTCTTGGCTTCGCTACACCAGTTCCCCGAGCGAACGCATCTGATCGGCGCCTATGCGCTCGGCAAGGCACAGCGCGTCATCCGTCTTTTGCGCGATGCCGGCTATGACAAGCCGGTCTATATTCATGGCGCACTGGAAACCCTGTGCGACTATTATGTCAGCCAGGGCATCGCGCTCGGCGAGCTGAAGTCGGCAACCATTGAAAGCCGGGATCAGTCGATCTTTCACGGGGCCGTCGTCGTCGGCCCGCCCTCCGCTTTCCAGGATCGCTGGGCGAGGCGGTTCCACGATCCGTTGCCGGCCTTCGCCTCCGGCTGGATGATGGTACGCCAGCGCGCCAAGCAGCTCGGCGTCGAGCTGCCGCTCGTCATATCGGACCATTGCGACTGGCCGGAACTGACCGAGACGATCTCCGATTTGAAGCCGAGCGAGGTCTGGGTCACCCACGGCCGCGAAGAGGCGCTGGTGCGCTGGTGCGAGCTGCAGGGCATCGCCGCCAAGCCGCTGCATCTCATCGGCTATGAAGATGAGGGCGATTGATGAAAGCCTTTGCCGACCTTCTCGACCGCCTGGTGCTGACGCCGAGCCGCAACGGCAAGCTGAAGCTGCTGACCGATTATTTCCGCGCTACTCCCGATCCCGACCGGGGCTATGGTCTGGCCGCCATCGCCGGCACGCTCGAGGTGCGCAACGTCAAGCCCGCAATGCTGCGCGAGCTTGTTCTCGAGCGCATGGACGACGTGCTCTTCCGCTATTCCTACGATTATGTCGGCGACCTTGCCGAGACGATCTCGCTGGTCTGGGACAAGGAAAGCGACATCGAGCGCCCTCCTGGCGAGCAGCCGAAGCTCGGCGACGTCGTCCACCGCATGAATGCGTTGGGGCGGACCGAGGTGCGCAGTTTCGTCCGCGACCTGCTGGACCGGCTGGATACGTCGGGTCGTTTCGCCTTCCTGAAGCTTGCGACCGGTGCGCTGCGCATCGGCGTCTCGGCACGCCTCGCCAAGCAGGCACTGGCGGAGCTTGCCGGCAAGGACGTCACCGAAATCGAAACGCTGTGGCATGGCCTGCAGCCGCCCTATGAAAGCCTGTTCCTCTGGCTTGAAGGCAAGGGCGAGCGCCCGATATTGGCAACGCCGGCGATCTTCCATTCCGTCATGCTCGCCAATCCGGTGGAAACAGGCGATCTCGATGGCCTCGACCCGCGGGATTTCGCCGCCGAATGGAAATGGGATGGCATTCGCGTCCAGCTTTCGCGCTCCGGGGAAACGAGCAAGCTCTATTCGCGCTCCGGCGACGATATATCCGGCGCCTTTCCCGACGTTGTAGACGCCATCAATTTCGAGGGCGTCATGGATGGTGAGTTGCTGGTTGGCGGCACCGTGGGCTCCAATAGCCCGACGCGCAGCTTTTCTGATCTTCAGCAGCGCCTCAACCGCAAGACCGTCACCGCAAAGATGCTGGAGGAATTTCCGGCTTTCATCCGTGCCTACGATCTTCTGTTCGACGGCGCGGAGGACGTGCGCGCCCGCGGCTTCCTCGATCGGCGCGAGCGGCTGACAGAGATCATCGATGCCGCGCCGCACGACCGCTTCGATCTGTCGCCGCTCGTCGATTTCTCCTCCTGGGAGGAGCTGGATCGGCTGCGCACCTCGCCGCCCGATCCGGTGATCGAAGGCGTGATGATCAAGCGCAAAGACAGTTCCTACCTTGCCGGTCGGGCCAAGGGCCCCTGGTTCAAGTGGAAGCGTGATCCCTACAATATCGATGCCGTGCTGATGTATGCGCAGCGCGGCCACGGCAAGCGCTCCAGCTACTATTCCGATTTCACGTTCGGCGTTTGGGCCATAACTCCGGAGGGCGAACAGCTCGTGCCGGTCGGCAAGGCTTATTTCGGCTTCACCGATGCCGAGCTGGAGGTGCTCGACAAGTTCGTGCGCAACAACACGGTCGATCGTTTTGGCCCGGTGCGGGCCGTACGCGCCGATCGCGATTTCGGTTTCGTGCTCGAGGTGGCCTTTGAAGGCATCAACCGCTCCACCCGGCACAAATCGGGCGTTGCCATGCGCTTTCCGCGCATTGCGCGACTGCGGCCGGACAAACCGCCCTACGAGGCCGACAGGCTGGAAAGTTTGATTGCGATGATTGACGCCAAAGCTCCCGTTGTCGATGAATAGGGCAGGGCGATTCCTCACCACAATGTGAGTTGGCCTTGCCTATCAACCCGTGCAGATTTGCGCTGCGCGGGGATATTTGGACAGAGCTATGACCATGTCTGACGACCACCTATTCCGTCTCAATCGCCGCCGTGTTCTGGCCGGCATCGCTTCCACTCTTTTCGCACCCGCCATCGTCAGAGCAGCCGACGACAGCACGACCGGAAGCAAGCCGGCCGAGAACAAGGGCGAGATTGCCCGCAGCGATGAAAAGGCTTCGGATGCGCCGCCGCAACTTTCGGGCGATTATGCCAAGGAGCGCCATCTGTTCCGGACCGACCTCCTGAGCAAGGGGCCGGCTCCCGATATCTACGAACCGCTTATCACGCCCTCGACCGCCGATCGGCTTTTCTATCGCAGCGGCGTTGGCGACGAGCTGGAACTCGTCGCTTGGGTCTCCCGCTATACGCGCTCGCTGAAGCCGAAGCCCGCCGTGCTTTTCCTGCACGGCGGCAATGCCATCGGCCAGGGGCACTGGCAGCTGATGAAGCCCTATATCGATGCCGGCTATGTCGTCATGATCCCGTCCATGCGCGGCGAAAACGGGCAGAGGGGTAATTTTTCGGGCTTTTACGACGAAGTTGCCGATGTGCTGGCGGCCTCCAACCGGCTGCGGCATCTGCCGGGCGTCGATCCGCATCGCCTGTTCCTGGCAGGCCACAGCATCGGCGGCACGCTGGCCATGCTGACCGCCATGTCGACGAAGCGGTTTCGCGCGGTCGCGCCGATTTCAGGCAATCCGGATGCCTATGCCTTTTTCGGCCGCTATCCGCAGGATATCCGCTTCAATACGAAGAACACGCGCGAATTCCAGATGCGCTCGCCGCTCTGCTATGCGCACAGCTTCAAGAGCCCGGTAAAGCTGTTCCATGGCACCGAGGAGGCCCATTTCGACACGCGCCTGGCGCTGCTCTCGAAGCGGGCGACGGCCGCCGGCGTGAAGATGGAGATGGCAACCGTGCCGGGCAGCCATAATTCGGCTCTGCCGGGTGAGATCGAACAGAGCATCGAGTTCTTCAGGAGCGTCGCCGTCTAAATAGACGCTTACGCCATCAGCTTTTCTATCAGCGCCAATGCCGCCTCCGCGATCACGGTTCCGGGCGGAAAGATCGCGTCTGCGCCCGCCGCTTCCAACGCTGCGAAATCCTGTGGCGGAATGACGCCGCCGACGGCGATCAGCACCTTGCCGGCATGGCGGCGCGCAAGCGCAGTCTTCAATTCCGGCACCAGCGTCAGATGGCCGGCTGCAAGCGACGACGCGCCGACGATATCGACCCCCTCGCGTACAGCGACGTCGGCGACTTCCTCAGGCGTCTGGAACATCGCGCCGACGACGACATCGAAACCAAGATCGGCAAATGCCGTGGCGATGACTTTCTGGCCGCGATCGTGCCCATCCTGGCCCATCTTGGCGATGAGGATGCGGGGCTTCTCGCCCCGCGCCCTGCGGAACGCCTCGATTTTGGCCACTGCCGTATTGAAGACCGGATCTTCGGAGCCGACTTCCTTGCGGTAGACGCCGGAGATGGTCCTGATCTCGGCGACATGACGGCCATAGGCCTTTTCGAGCGCCAGCGAGATTTCGCCGACGGTGGCTCTTGCTCTCGCTGCCTTGACGGCAAAATCGAGCAAGTTGCCTGTGCCGTTTCGTGCGGCCTCTGTCAGTGCATCCAAGGCTGTTTCGACGGCAGTTGTCTCACGGGTGCCCTTCAGTTGCTGCAGCTTGGAAAGCTGGCGCGCGCGCACCTCGGAATTCTCGACCTTCAGGACATCGACTTCGATATCCTGCTCCGGCTTCGAAAAATTGACGCCGACGACGGTCTGGTGGCCGCTGTCGATGCGCGCCTGCGTGCGGGCCGCCGCTTCCTCGATCCTGAGCTTCGGAATGCCCTTCTCGATCGCCTTCGCCATGCCGCCGAGCGCCTCAACCTCCTCGATATGGGCCATCGCGCGGGCTGCCAGATCATGAGTCAGCCGTTCGACATAGGCCGAGCCGCCCCATGGGTCGATGATCCCTGTTGTGCCCGATTCCTTCTGCAGCATGATCTGCGTGTTGCGGGCGATGCGGGCGGAATGGTCGGTCGGCAGCGCGAGCGCCTCGTCGAAGGAGTTGGTATGGAGCGATTGCGTATGCCCCTGCGTTGCCGCCATCGCCTCGACCATGGTGCGGATGATGTTGTTCATAGGATCCTGTGCGGTCAGCGACCAGCCGGAGGTCTGGCTATGGGTCCTGAGCGCGAGGGATTTCTGGTCTTTCGGCGCGAAATTCTTCTGCATCAGCGCGGCCCAGATCAGTCGTCCCGCGCGCATCTTGGCGACTTCCATGAAGAAGTTCATGCCGACGGCCCAGAAGAAGGAGAGGCGAGGGGCGAAACTGTCGATATCGAGCCCCGCCGCGACGCCGGCGCGGGCATATTCGATGCCGTCGGCGATCGTATAGGCCAGCTCCAGATCCGCAGTCGCACCGGCCTCCTGCATATGGTAACCGGAGATCGAGATCGAGTTGAACTTCGGCATGCGCCGGCTGGTATAGCTGAAAATGTCCGAGACGATCCGCATCGAGGGCTGCGGCGGATAGATATAGGTGTTGCGAACCATGAACTCCTTGAGGATGTCATTCTGGATCGTGCCGGAAAGCTTGTCCTCGGAGACGCCCTGTTCCTCGGCCGCGACGATATAGAGCGCCATGATAGGCAGCACCGCGCCGTTCATGGTCATCGAGACGCTCATCTCGTCGAGCGGAATGCCATCGAAAAGCTGGCGCATGTCAAGAATGGAATCGATCGCGACGCCCGCCATGCCGACATCACCGGCGACACGCGGATGATCGCTGTCATAGCCGCGATGGGTGGCAAGGTCGAAGGCGACGGAAAGACCCTTCTGCCCGGCCGCAAGATTGCGGCGATAGAAGGCATTGGACTCCTCGGCCGTCGAGAAGCCGGCATATTGCCGGATGGTCCAGGGCTGCTGGACATACATTGTCGGGTAGGGGCCGCGCACGAAGGGTGCCGCGCCAGGATAGGTCTCAAGGAAGTTCAGGCCGGCGAGGTCGCGTTCATCGTAGGCACGCTTGACGGCGATGCCTTCGGGGGTCTCCCAGGCTGGGGCACTTGTCGCCGGCGTATTGGTTTGTGGTTTGAGCCAGGGGATAGTGCTGAAGTTCGGAATCTTGCTCATCGAGCCGATACCTCCGTGAATGCCGGAAGTGCGATACCCCCCACTGTCACTTCGTGACATCTCCCCCACAAGGGGGGAGATCGTTCCGAGCCTGCCGCTCCACGCAACGAGCGCGATGCTTTTGACCGATGCGAGTTCAATATTCGTTCGGGGGAGAAGGGTGCCGCGAACTTCCAATCTCCCCTCTTGTGGGGGAGATGTCGCGAAAGCGACAGAGGGGGGTGCGCACTCTCCGCGAATCCAGCAATCGCCATCATGACACCACCTCATCCAGCCGTACCGGCATCAGCTCCATGCCGCCAGCAATCGGCCCCAAAGCCCCCAAAACAGCCACCGGCCGCTCCGTCTTCATTGCAAACAGCGTCGTTCCCACGATCGGCCTGGCGATGCGATTGGCTCGCGCCTCGGCAATCATCGCCGCAAGCTCGCCGCTGGCGATCACCTTCGCCAATCCGGCCTTGCTTTCGATCCCGGTGAAAATATCCCATGCCCGTTCGGCCAGCGCGTCGGTCAGCGCCTCGACGCCGCCGGCTCCGGCTGCCGGATCGACGACATGATCGAGATGGCTCTCGGCCACGAGGATCGTCTGCGTGTTGCGCGCCAGCCGCCGCGCCAGCGGATCGGGAATGCCGTGCGACAGGCTGTGCGGCAAAACGGAGATCTCGTCGGCGCCGCCGACGCCGGCGGCAAAGACCGCGATCGTATTGCGCAGAATATTCGTCTCGGGATCGCGCTGGGTCAGCATGCGATAGCTCGTTTCCGCCAGGAGATGCGCCGGCTTTGGATCGGGGACACCGCAGGCTTCGGCGATCCGGGCGAAGATCAGCCGCGCCGCGCGTGTCTTTGCCATCGTCGTGAACTGGTTCTGGTCGGCAGAAAGGCAGAGGCTGGTTGCCCGAAGCGCTGCTTCCGGCGAAAGGCCGGCCTCTTCAAGCAATCGCAAATGGCCGACGAGGCTTGCGGCCATGACGGCCAGCTCCTGTGCCTCTGTGCCGCCGGCATTGTGCACCGCGCGACCGTCCGCATTGACGATCGTGCCTGGAATTCCGCGCTCGGCGAAGCGCTGGATGTCGTTTACAGTAATAATCTGCTCGCCGTTCGCCGAAAATGCATCGAGACCGATATGCAGAATGTGGGCGCCGTCCGGGAGTGAGGCTTTGGGGGCGTCGATAGAGCCGGGTTCGAAACCGTCAAAGCGCAAAGCAACAGTTCTGCCCGTCATCGCGGCTGCCAACGCGCCTGAAAAGCCGGGCGCTTGCGCATCCATGCCGGTGCCGAAGGCGGAAGTGGAGGTTTTGGAGATCAGGTGGATGCCGGCTGCGCCATTGGCAAGATCGTCATCAAGCTGTGCCAGCGCCCGCTCCACGTCCGGGTCATCGAGGCGCTGGGTCACCGTCCAGGGCATGTCAGCTTGGTGGCGGGAAAGCGGGGTGGCATCGGCCCGCCGTTCGTAAAGCGGATCGATGGCAATGCCGTCATCGGTTCGCGATACCAGCGTTTCCTGAAAATCCTGGCCTTTCAGCGCCCGTTCCACCAGCTTCAGCCAGCCCTTGCGGTCGGTCTGCTCGAAAATGGCCGGGTCGAGACTGTCGATATTCATGCGATCCTCCGTCCTGCAATGGTCTAGCCCATGACGCCGCGAGGGAAAACAGAAGTTTGGTCAATCGGACAATATCTCGCCGATGACGCCAGCTTCGCTCCAGCCGCGGCAGTCATCATGCGGTTGACCCGATATGTCCCAACTGGTTTCCGATGATGGCCGATCTGCTGCCCGCCTCCCGTCACTTGCTCGCTTCCGCCGCCCTGGCGGCATTGTCCGCCTGCAGCATCATTCCCGATACCGGCGCGACAGACCCGGACCGATTTGCGCAGGAGACCGCGCCGATCTTCTATCGCCCCGAAGGCATCGATCCGCAGAAGGTGCAGCGCCTGCCGGTGCAGCCCGTGCCGCAGGCGCGAGACCTCTTCCGCACGCAATTCCATCAGACCTACGGCCTGCCGACCTTCAATCCGGTGCATCAGGCCATGTATGCCCAGCGAAACGAAGACGATTTCATGCTGCCGGCCGTTCCCTACAAGCGCATCGATCCGCGCTTCCTGCGGCAGGAGGTCGATTACCAGACCAACGAGCGGCCTGGCACGATCGTCGTCGATACACGAAACCACTTCCTCTATTTCGTCGAGCCGGGCGGCAGGGCCATGCGCTATGGCGTCGGCCTCGGCGCCGCGGGATATGCCTGGCATGGCAGGGGCATGATCCAGTGGAAGCAGAAGTGGCCACGCTGGACGCCGCCCGCCGAAATGGTTGCGCGCGACCCGCAGATGAAGTCGCTGGCCGCCGCGCGTGGTGGCATGAACCCCGGGCCGACCAACCCGCTCGGAGCGCGTGCGCTTTATATCTATCAGAATGGCCGGGATACGCTTTATCGCGTTCACGGCACGCCGGATTGGCAGTCGATTGGTAAGGCCGCGTCCTCGGGTTGCGTTCGCATGCTCAACCAGGACGTGATTGATCTCTACAACCGGGTGCCCGATAAGACGGAAATCGTCGTTCTGTAGCCGTATTTTACCACAAATTTTCGTGATGTTGCATAAGTGCGATAGCGGGCTCCAGCTACGCTCTTTAGTTTTGCTCCTGTCTCTGCGAACCTCTCGGGGAGCCGAATCAGCTTGTGTGCTATGGATTCTTGCTTTCCCTTCAACAGGAACGATGCTGTCGACATGAGTCTGCCTTCATCTCTATCCCGACGTAATTTTCTCGCCCTTGCCGGTATCGGCGCCGTTTCGACGCTCGCCGGCTGTGCCTCCACCATCGATAACGGCCCTGTCGTCAGCCCGGTGCAATATACCGGCTCACCAAGGCCGTTCCGCACTTGGTTCTCCAGCTATGATGGCGAGCAGCCGGATCCGGCCGTAATTTATGCGGCCATGGACGATGGCGGTTTCCATATCCCGCCGGTTCCCTACCAGCAGATCGACCGGCGGTTTTATCGCCAGCGCGTCGTAGATCCGACCGGGGAGGCGCCGGGTACTGTGATCGTCAACACGACTGAGCGCATGCTCTACGTCACCGAACAGGGCGGCACGGCAATGCGCTATGGTATCGGCGTCGGCCGCGAGGGCTTTGCCTGGCAGGGCCGCGGCGTCATTCAGTGGCGCAAGAAGTGGCCGCGCTGGAACCCGCCGGACGAAATGGTCGCCCGTCAGCCGGAGCTTGTGAAGTTTTCCATCGCCAATGGCGGCATGGATCCAGGTCTGAAGAATCCGCTCGGCGCGCGTGCGCTCTATATTTTCGAAGACAAGCAGGATTCGCTTTACCGCCTGCACGGCAATCCCGACTGGCGCTCCATCGGCAAGGCCGTATCTTCCGGCTGTGTCCGCTTGCTGAACCAGGATGTCATCGATCTCTACGATCGCGTGCCGGAGCGCGCGCCGATCCTCGTGACGGGCTGATCGAATATGATTGAATGGGCGCCTATCGGCGCCCTTTTGATTTTCCCGACATCTTAAGGGTGAAGTGGCTCTTGCGCCTCAGGCTTCATTCTGCCGCCAGATTGATCTTCAGCTTTTGTAGCTGATCGCGCAGATTGGCCATTTCGGCCATGTCGCAGCCGGTCGCCTGGCCGATGGCATCCATGATCGCGCCAACCTGGCGCTTCATGCCCGTGCCCTTTTCCGTCAGCGAAATAATCACTTGCCGTTCATCCTTCGGATCGCGCGCGCGGCTGATCAGGCCGGCTTGTTCGAGCCGCTTCAGCAATGGCGACAGTGTTCCGGAATCGAGATCCAGCTTCTCGCCGATGGTCTTGACCGACAGGCTGCCCTTTTCCCAGAGCACCAGCATGACGAGATATTGTGGATAGGTTAGGCCGACACGATCGAGAATCGGCTTGTAGGCCCGGTTAAAGGCATGCGCGGCGCTGTAGACGGCAAAACAAAGCTGGCTTTCCAGCCGCTTTTCCTCGTCGGGTATCATGGTCTGCCCATCTGCCTTGTCCGTCATTGCTGCTCCGCCATTTTTCTTGTTGCCGGCATTGTCACAAATTCACTTTGCAAAATCAAATTGCAAAAAATACATATTGTGCACGATTAAATCGTGATGTATATAATCGCTATCCAACACGAAAAGGAGACATGACATGCCAATTCTCTACACCACCAAAGCTTCTGCCACGGGTGGCCGCGCCGGCCATGCGGTTTCCGAAAACGGCGTCCTCGACGTCACGCTGACCGTGCCGAAGGAACTTGGCGGCGACGGCGCCACGGGCACCAATCCGGAGCAGCTGTTTGCAGCCGGCTATTCCGCCTGCTTCCTGGGCGCCCTGAAATTTGTCGCGGGCCAGCAGAAGGTCAAGATTCCGGAAGACGCGAAGGTGACCGCGGCCGTCGGGATCGGCCCGCGCGCGGATGGCGGCGGCTTCGGCATCGAAGTGTCTCTGGCGGTCCATATCCCCGGCATGGACAAGGCCGAGGCTGAAAAGCTTGCCGCGGCAGCGCATATCGTATGCCCCTACAGCCACGCCATGCGCACCTCGACTGAAGTGCCGTTTACGGTTGTCTGAGGCGGATCGCCGCATACGCCATCTGGAAAAGACGGATAAAGCCGATGAGGGAGCAGGGATCTCGTCCCCGCTCCTTTTCTTTTGCAAGAAATATGCTATATTTTTTCCTAGGAAAGGATGTGGCTATGACAATGGCACAGGCAATAGGCCAGGCAAAACCTGGCGAAGCGCTCGTCATCACCAAGGCGGTTGTCAATGCTGCCGAGCGGCTGGGGCTGAACGCCCGCATATTGGCTGCGGTCATCGGCGTCTCTGAAGCGACGGTGTCGCGCATGAAGCGGCAGGATCATTTGCTGGAGCGCAACAGCAAGCCGTTCGAGTTGGCCGTGCTTTTCGTTCGTCTCTTCCGTTCGCTCGATGCCATCGTGGGGGGCGACGAAGTTGTGGCCCGCCAATGGCTGCGCAACGGCAATCTCGCCTTCGGCGCGGCACCCATCGACAAGATTGTCTCGATTTCTGGTTTGACCGATGTCCTTGCCTATCTGGACGCCCGCCGCGCTCTCATTTGAGGCAAGGGCCATTTCCGGCCGTTATTGGCGGCTGGTGGAATCGCAGCATCAGGTCTCGACGCTGAAGCTGGTGGATACGCTTGAGGAGCAGACGCTTCTCGAAAGTCTGTTGGAGGAGAGCAAGCCGGTCCTGCCGCCGGAATGCGCCGGTTTCGACTATCTACTCGCGACACCCTTCCGCTATGGTGCGATCTATCCGCACGGCTCTCGTTTCCGTCGCGCCGGCCGCACGCTCGGCGTTTTCTACGCCTCCGAGCAGGTGGAGACGGCCCTGGCGGAGATGAGCTTCTATCGATTGCTCTTTTTCCGCGATTCCCCCGACACGCCGCTGCCGGCCAATGCCGCCGAATATACCGCCTTTGCCGCGGCGATCGCCTCGAAGACAGCGATCGAGCTGACCATGCCTCCCTTGGATCGCGACCGGCAGCACTGGACCGATCCGGTCAACTACGAGGCATGCCAGTCGCTTGCCGAAGCGGCGCGGGCCGGCGGCATCGAAGCGATCCTCTATCGATCCGTTCGGGATCCTCGGGGCGGCAGGAACATCGCACTCTTGACGGCCAGGGCCTTTTCCGCGCGCGAGCCGGTGGAGCGTCAGACCTGGCGCATCCGGCTGTCGCGCGTCGGCGTGCAGGCGCTCTGTGAATTCCCCCGGCGTCGCATCGGTTTCGAAAGGCAGGATTTCGATGACGATCCCCGGCTATCGGAGCTGCCGTTCAGAGCAGAGTAGCAAGGTCGCGGCGCAAGCGGTCGCCATTGCCGTCGGGCAGCCGCTCTTCGAGGGCCGCATGCGTCGTCTTCCAGGCCGGCACGGCGGCGGCCAGCGCTGCCTTTCCGGATGGCGTGAGGCTGAGAAGGCGGGCTCTTCGGTCTTTGGGATTAGGCACGATGTTGATCCACCCGCGCCGTTCCAGTGGCTTTAAGGCCGCCGTCAGCGTCGTCTGGTCTATTGCCAGGAGTGCTGTGACCGACGCCATGGATGCCGGCACGGGCCGGTTTAGCGACATCATCAGCGAAAACTGGCCGTTGGTCAGCCCAAACGGCCTCAGGGCTTCGTCAAAACGGCGGGCAAGAGCGCGCGCGGCGCGCTGCACATGAAGGCAGAGGCAGGTATCGCGCACTAACAGTGTGGTTTCAAAAGGGATTTCGACTGAGTTTGACATGATTCATTAATATTGATATCAATATATTTGTCAAGATTTGGGAATGAAAACGCCGGAGGAGGGCGCTGACAATGAACCAGGTCGTTTCCAGGGAAGTGTGGCTCGAAGCCCGCCGCCAACTGCTCGCCAATGAGAAGGAGGCAACGCATCTTCGCGACCGCGTCAATGCGGAACGCTTGGCCTTGCCTTGGGTAAAGGTCGATAAAGATTATGTTTTCGACACGCCGGTCGGCAAGAGGACGCTTGCGGATCTCTTCGATGGCCGCAGCCAGCTGATCATCTATCACTTCATGCTCGGTCCGGATTGGGAGGCCGGCTGCCCCGGATGCTCATTCCTCGCCGATCATTTCGATGGAGCGCTTCCGCATCTCAACAACCACGATGTTACGCTGGTTGCGGTGTCCCGCGCGCCGCTGGAGAAGGTGGAGGCCTACAAGAAACGCATGGGCTGGAAATTCCCCTGGGTGTCGTCCTTCTCAAACGATTTCAATTTCGACTATCACGTCTCTTTCACCAAAGAGCAGCTCGCCGGTGAAAAGGTGTTCTATAATTTCAACGATATGGACGCCGCCGACGGCAATGACGAGTTGCCTGGTCTCAGCGCCTTCTACAAGGATGAAGCCGGCAATATCTTCCACACCTATTCCAGCTATGCCCGCGGCGGCGAGGAAATGATCGGTACGCTGATGATCCTCGACAATGCGCCGAAGGGCCGGAATGAAGGCCACACCATGGATTTCGTGCGTCGCCACGACGAATATCAGGATGTGGCGAAGGCGGATTCCTGCTGCCATTGAGGCAGCTGAATTCATGCTATGTGGCGCAAGGGCTCGAATTCTTGTGCTTTGCGCCTAGTTAAGATTTGGAGCCTGCCTGCCGAGGAACGACGGATCGATCGATTGACCATCGTTCGGCCGTCATTTTCATCGGCCATGATGCGCTTGCGCCGACATCGGGCTCAGGACGAGACGGATGACCGCAACAATCACAATAGGGAGAGAGATATCATGGCTGAGAAGGGATATTTTGTCTGGTACGAGCTGATGACGACGGACATGAAAGCGGCCGAAGCTTTCTATACCAAGGTTGTCGGCTGGGATGCCGCGGATGCCGGGATGCCGGAAGTCGGCATGGATTATACGCTGTTCAGCGCCGGTGCAGGTCCTATCGCCGGCTTGATGATATTGCCGGAGGGGGCAAAGGCGATGGGCACGCCGCCCTGCTGGACCGGCTATATCGGTGTTCCCAATGTCGACGAGGCGGCAAAAACGGTCGCTGCCAAGGGTGGCAAGATCTATCGCGAGCCGACGGATATTCCAAGCGTCGGCCGGTTCGCGGTCGTCTCTGATCCCTACGGCGCCGCCTTCTGCCTCTTCACGCCGCTGCCGGGCCAGGATTGGGAGCCCGCGGCGCCCGCTACCCCGGGCTATTTCGGCTGGCACGAGCTCTATTCCAACGACGGCCCGAAGGCCTTCGATTTCTATAGCGAGATGTTCGGTTGGGAATTGAGCTCCGATTTCGACATGGGGCCGATGGGCAAATACAAGATCTTCAAGATCGGCGACCGGGACTTCGGCGGCATCATGACCAAGCCGGCGGAAATGCCAATGCCGGCCTGGAATTTCTACATCAATGTCCCAGCGATCGATGCGGCGATCACCCGCATCACCGAAGGCGGCGGCGCGATCGTCAATGGCCCCATGGAGGTCCCCGGCGGCAGCTGGATCGTCCAGGCCACCGACCCGCAAGGCGCGTTCTTCTCGCTGGTCGCGCCGGTGCGGTAGAACAACACCTCCCCCTTGAGGGGGGAGGTCGCCGCAAAGCGGCGGGTGGGGGTGAAATGGTTCATCGCCCGAAGGATCACCCCACCCCGGCACTGCGTGCCGACCCTCCCCCTCAAGGGGAGGGTTAAGTCACAGCTCAATCTCATCGTTTGAGTATGTGGTGGGCATACCCCCCTCTGTCCCTGTCGGGACATCTCCCCCACAAGGGGGGAGATCGTTGGGAGTTTGCCGCACGTCTTACGAATGTAAAACGCTCTCTCAACGGCTGCGAGGCTTGCTTGTTGCAAGAGAGCGCCACGGGCTACCAATCTCCCCCCTTGTGGGGGAGATGTCACGACAGTGACAGAGGGGGGTGCAGGCTCTCCACCCCATCTCAAGGTCGACGAACAATCAAACCCCGATCTCACTTGCCCAGGGCGGATTGGCGCCGGCGCGCGACACGGTCACCGCCGCAGCCTTGGCGCCGAGCCCGAGGGCATCCCGCAAGGCCTTCTCGTCGAGCGAAGCCACCTGCGCCTTGGTCAGTGTGTTGTTCATCTTCAGCGACGCCAGAATGCCGGCGTCGAAAGTGTCGCCGGCACCGACCGTATCGACCACGGTGACGCGCTCGCTCGGAACCGAGACCTTCAGCGACTTGGTATAGCCGGTTGCGCCTTCCGCGCCCTTGGTGACGACGACGAGCTTTGCGCCCTTGGCCAGCCAATGCGCGGCGAGTTCATCATGATCGCCGGGGATGCCGAACCATGCCAGATCCTCATCCGAGAACTTCAGGATATCGGACATGGCGACCATGCGGTTGAGACGCGCCATGTGCGCGGCCTTGTCCTTGATGAAACCGGGGCGAATGTTCGGATCGAGCGAGATCACGCGGTTCTGATGCTCGCGCTTCATCAGCGCCTCGTAGGTCGCGCCGCAGGGATCGGGGATCAGGCTGATCGCGCCGAAATGGAGCGCCTCGCAATCGTCCCCGAGCGTCGGGAGATCCGCCTCGGTGATCATGCGGCCGGCCGTGCCTTCATCGTAGAAGGCATAGGTCGCCTGGCCGTTGACGAGCTTGACGAAGGCGATCGTGCTCGGGCGGGGCGTGATGGCACAATAGCTGAAATCGACCTTGGAGGCAGACAGCGTCTCGCGCAGGATTTCGCCCATCATGTCGTCGGCAATGCCGGTGAAGAAGCCCGTGGGAACGCCGAGACGGCCAAGTGCTATCGCGGTATTGAAGATCGCGCCGCCGGCGTAAGGCGCAAAGCCCTTCTCGCCCTGCGTCGTCTCCCGCGGCAACATGTCGATCAAAGCTTCGCCACAGCACAATATCATTCCGGCCTCCCAAAGAGCGCGTCTGTCGTGTCCAGTTACATAAATCGATTAGATAGATTCAGTGCAAAAGCAAAGCGTCAGTTTGTGGGCAGCTGCGAAATGCCGCCGTTCCGTCCGGACCAGGCGAGCGGCGCATTGAGAAAGGCCTCGACTTCCTCGAGCGTCTTGTCGTCGAACAGCTTCTGCTCCTTGGCAACGGCAAGCACATCGCGCCAGGTGGCGATGTGGTGCAGGCGGACTTTTCCATTGGCGAAGCGCTCTTCCGCCTCGGGGAAGATGCCATAGTAGAACAGCGCCATGCCATGATCGACGATGCCGCCGGCCGCGCGGATGGCATCGATGAAGGTGAACATGCTGCCGCCGGCCGTGGTCAGGTCCTCGATGACGAGCACGCGGGCGCCGTCCTTCATATCGCCTTCGATCTGGGCGTTGCGGCCATGGCCCTTCGGCTGCTTGCGGACATAGATCATCGGCAGGTTCAGACGCTCGGCCAGGAAGGCGGCGAAGGGAATGCCCGCTGTCTCGCCGCCGGCAACGCAGTCGAATTGCTCGAAGCCGGCATTGCGCACGATGATGCTTGCGGCGAAATCCATGACCGTCGAGCGGATGCGCGGATAGGAGATCAGCTTGCGGCAGTCGATATAGACCGGGCTCGCCATGCCGGAGGCAAGCTTATAGGGCTTGTCGGCGCTGAAATGGACCGCCTTGATCTCCCAAAGCATCCTGGCCACCAACTCAGCCATGATGGCGCGATCGGTAAATGTCATCTGGGTCATGCGGGGCCTCCTTCGCAGCGCTAATGTTCCAGCGGCAATAGCAGCAAGCGGCCCGAGTTTCCAGACGAATAGAAGCTTTTGCGGATATGTCGTGGTCGCTGCGGGTAAAGGCGGCCGGGAGCGATCATCGCAGCGCGCCGAGATCGGCGGGGAGCATTGTCTTGAACAGCGCGATGACCTTGTCGCCTTCTTCCCGTTCGATCGAAATCGCATAACGGACGGCGGCGGCGACCAGCTGCATGGTCAATCGGGCGATCCTTGCGAGTTCCCCTTGGTCGCGCTCAGGCCAGAGGCGCTCGAGAACAGTGAGAAATGCCTGCGAATGCCATTCCATGTCCTCGGCATCGACCTGCTGCAGCAGCTTGTCGGCATGGGTCGCGTGCCAGATGTCGCGCATGACCGGCTCGTCGAGAAACATCGCGTAATAGCCATCGACGATGCGCCCAAGGGCGGCCTGGAGCTGATCGGCACTCTTTATCGCCACCAGCTCGTCCTCGACGCATTGCCGCCCCTGCTCGTTGAAGCGCTCCGCCAAGACACGGATGATCGCGGTCTTGTCCGGGAAATATTGGTAGAGCGAGCCGAAGGATACGCCGGCCTTCTCGACGATCTCGCCCATGCGCAGCGCATCGCTGCCGTTTCTAGCAATCAACTCGGATGCCACTGAAAGGATCAGCTCCACCCGCTCGCGGCCGCGCTGCTGGCTGGGTATGCGGCGCGGCGTGCCTGCCTCGTCCTTGCTGCGCCTGCGTCTCGCGATCGGTTCCTGCGTCATGTCATTCCCTGCCTGTGACCGTTGACAAGCTATATAAGAGAGTTTATCACATTTCGCAAATGAGAGAATTTATCACATTTTGTGCAGGAGGAGTTAGAAATGCAGATCTCGACCATCGCCATCATCGGCGGATTAGGAAAAACCGGCGGCCGCGTCGCCGAACGCCTGAACGAGCGAGGCATCACGGTTCGCGCCGCGTCCCGCTCGACGACACCCCGCTTCGATTGGCAGGACCGCAGCACCTGGCACCAGGCGCTGGAAGGCGCTTCCGCCGCCTATGTCACGTTCCAGCCGGACCTTTCGGTCGACTGGGCAGCGGAGGCCATCGCGACCCTTGCCAAGACGGCTGTTGAAGCCGGTGTCGGGCATATCGTCCTGCTTTCCGGCCGGGGCGAGGATGGTGCAGTCCGTAGCGAGGAGAAACTCAAGGCCGTGGGTATCGACTATACCGTGCTGCGCGCTAGCTGGTTCAACCAGAATTTCAGCGAGGGGGCCTTCATGGACGGACTTTTACAGGGGAAGCTGACGTTGCCGGCAGGCGATGTGCCGGAGCCTTTCGTCGATGCCGACGACATCGCCGACGCGGCTGTCGAGTCTCTCACGGATCCCCGTCACCGCAACCGGACCTACGAGCTGACGGGACCTCGCGCCCTAAGCTTTCGCCAGGCGGTGTCCGAAATCGCAGCGGCCTCCGACAGGACCATCGGATACGAGACAGTTCCGATCGATGCTTTCATCGCCGAGATGACTGCCTACGGTCTGCCGCTGGAGACGACCGATCTCCTGCATGAACTTTTCACGGAGGTGCTCGACGGCCGCAACTCGCCTGTTATGAACGGCGTCAGCCAAATCCTCGGCAGGCAGCCGAAAGGCTTTTCCGATTATGCCCGTCAAACCGCCGCAACCGGCATCTGGAGTGTCCAGTCATGACCTTTCCGATCACCAATATCGCCCTCATCGTCGCGGCACTCGGCAGCGGCCTTCTCGCGGGCGTCTACTTCGCCTTTTCGACCTTCATCATGCAGGCCTTCGCCCGCCTTCCCGTCGACCAGGGGATCGCCGCCATGCAATCGATCAACACGACGATCGTGCGCTCGCCCTTCATCGTGCTGTTCCTGCTGACGGCCGCTCTGTCGCTCTTCATCGCGGTGATGGCAATTCTCTACTGGCGGGGTAGCATCAGCATGCTGATGCTGGCGGGTGCGGCGCTCTATATCGTCGCGAGCTTTCTTTCGACGATGGTGTTCAATGTGCCGCTGAACGACGCGCTCGACAAGCTCGACGGCCACTCCGCAGAGTCGGCACAGCTATGGTCGACCTATCTCAGCGACTGGGTCCGGTGGAACCATGTCCGCACGGTGGCTTCCCTGTTGGCCGCCTGCGCCTTCGTGAAAGCCCTGTTCTGAAAGATCGCAACGCGCTTCAGCCTTTTATTTCTACGCAATTCCGGACGGAAAACCGCTATGCACTTTTCCTGGAATTGCTTCAGACGGCATGCAGATAGGCCGCAACCTCGATACGGTTGCGGCCGTTGCGTTTGGCCTCGTAGAGCGCCTTGTCGGCGGCACGAAGGACATCGTCGAAGCCCAGGCCCTTGACTGTGCCGGTGGCAACCCCGGCGCTGACGGTGCAGACCAAAGTCTTGTCGTCGATGCTGATCGACCGCGCCGCGAAAGCTTCACGGACCCGCTCGGCGACCTGCTCCGCGCGACCGGGCAGCGCATTGTCGAGAACGAGCGCAAATTCCTCGCCTCCCAGACGCGCTACCGTGTCGGAAGGCCGCAGACCGAAGGCGAGCTCCTGGCCGAAAAGCTTGAGCACGAGATCGCCGGTGGCATGACCGTGCTGATCGTTGATGGTCTTGAAGCGGTCGATGTCGAAGATGATGACGGCCATGGACGGGCCGAAGCTGCGGCGACCGTAGAGATCGAACAAGGCCCGGCGGTTCAGCAGCCCGGTCAGGGAATCGGTGATCGCCTCCTGACGGTGGAACGCAGCCTGGCGCCACTGGTGCAGCGCAAGCGACAATGCGCCGATCCCGGTCATCCCGGCAATGCAGACGGCAAGGCTGACATCTTCAGCCCAATTGTCCGGCGCATGGCCAAGCACGAGCTTGCCATCGGCGATCAACACAGCCGCGCAGAGCGCAAAGGAAATGGCGGTTAGCGTGTAAAGCGCGGTGATGCCGTAAAGAGGCGTGGGCGCTTCACGCCGGCTCAGCCAGTATTCGCGCGCCGTCAGAAGCAAAAGCACGCTGATGACGATATTGTCGCCGATAAAGGCCAGCCCGTCGTAGCCGGCGAGCATAGGTCCCACCGAAGCGCCGATGCCGGTCAGGCAGCCGAGAGCGAAGCGAAGTTTGGAGAGACGGCTCGTGCGGAACTGATGCCCCGCCATCCAGATGGTCGCAAAGCCGATGAAAAACAGCACGAACGTCAGGATGGCAAGAATCGGCCGCGGCTGGTCGACATAGGAGCCGTAGATGAAGATACCGGCGACGATAGGAACAAGGCCGGCAGAGCACGTCAGGAGAAAGGTATCGGGCCGGCGGGAAAACCAGCTTCCGACCAATGTGACCGCGAGGCAGGACGCGGAAACGCCGAGGGCCAGAAGTAGGGAGTTATAATCGACCAGCATCATGCTCTTTCAACGGTTGCATTTTCTACCGCAGGGGATCGATGACACGCTAGGCTTCAAGGGGTATCAAATTAGTTACGGCAAATAATAAAGAAAATATATATCAGTAAAATATACGCTCCATATCGCGGCAAATACGCATGCATTACTACAATATTGCGTGTAAATTTGATTTTACTTATATAACCTGAACCTAAATTCAGCCTTCGATATCCCAATGCAGGGGGAACATGGGATCGAAGACGGTGACCGGGCCGGCGCCCGTTTCGATCTTGGCCGGGAACGTCACGGCATCAAGGCGACGCACCAGGGTAATACTGTCCTCGTTGACCGGCAGCCCATACCAGGCGGGTCCGTTCAGCGATGCGAAGGCTTCAATCTTGTCCAGCGCGCCTTCCTGCTCAAAGACGTGGGCAAGGCAGCTCATAGTATTGATCGAAGTATAAATTCCGGCGCAACCGCAGGCGCATTCCTTCAACGGATCGACATGGGGAGCCGAATCCGTGCCGAGGAAGAACCTGGTGTCGCCGCTCGTTGCAGCCGCGCGCAGCGCTAGGCGATGGCTTTCGCGCTTGGCGACCGGCAGGCAGTAATAGTGCGGACGAATGCCGCCGACGAGGATGGCGTTGCGGTTGATGATCAGATGATGCGTCGTGATCGAGCCGGCGAGGTTTGCCTTTGCGGATTTGATGTAGTTGACGCCGTCCGACGTGGTCACATGTTCCATCGTAACCTTCAAGTCAGGCAGGCGCTGGCGCAGCGGATCGAGCACGGTCTCGATGAACACGGCCTCGCGATCGAAAATATCTACTTCCGGTGTCGTCACCTCGCCATGGACGCAGAGCGGCAGGCCGATCTTCGCCATGCGCTCCAGCACCGGCATCGCCTTGTTCAGATCGCGCACGCCGCCGTGGGAATTGGTCGTCGCGCCCGCCGGATAGAGCTTGACCGCCGTGACCAGGCCACTCTTCTTGCCCTCCTCGACATCGTCGGGGCTGGTATGTTCGGTGAGGTAGAGCGTCATCAGCGGCTGGAAGCGATCACCGGCCGGCAGCGCTTTCAGGATGCGCTCGCGATAGGCAGTGGCGTCCGCCGTTGTCACGACGGGCGGCACGAGATTGGGCATGATGATGGCGCGGGCGAAATGCCTGGAAGTATCGCCGATCACGCCTTCGAGCATGGCTCCGTCACGCAAATGCAGATGCCAGTCGTCAGGACGGCGGATGGTGAGCTTTTGCATGGGCGCGACCTCTGGAATGTGAACGCGATCCCGCCCGAAAGCTGCCTCGGCCGTTTCGGGATCGTGCTTTTTGATAGTGCGCTTCGATAGCATCAACCGCCATCGCAAAACAATCCGCGAGCGCAGTTAAATGACAGAGAAGCTCAATCCTGCACGATATCGATGGTAATGTCTGCGCGGCGGCGGTTTTCCAGAATCAGCCGGCCGTTGGGCAGATCGTTGCCGTAAACCTTGGCGCTGGCCGCCTCTTCGTCGAGATCGTAGCCCCTCCAGCGCGCCCACAGCCGTTCCTCCAGCACCTCCATGGGTGGGGCAAGCATGATCGAATAATCGAACAGGCCTTCCAACTCCGCCCATTTGCCCTGGCTGAACAGCAGGTAGTTTCCTTCGACGACAATGAAGCGGTGATCGACCGGGACGATGCGGGCCGAGGCGATGGCAAGCTCTCGCGAGCGGTCGAAGACCGGTACAAGCACCTCCTCGTCGGCGGCGCGCACGGCTTTGACGATATCGAGAAAGGCGCGGACGTCGAAACTGTCAGGCACGCCCTTCCGCTTCAGAAGCCCCTTCTCGATCAGCACCGCATTGTCCATGTGAAAGCCGTCCATCGGCAGGACTTCGGCGCTTTCGCCTCTGGCCTTCAAGGCCTTGGCGACATTGTCGGCCAAGGTAGACTTGCCGGCCCCGGGAGGGCCGGCGATCGCCACCAGGAAGCGCTTCGCGTTGCCGGCGCGTGCGATGATCTCGCCGGCAACATCGTCAAGAGAGACGCTCATGCAGCGACATTCTCGACCGGCGGAGTCTTGGCGCCGGTCATGAAGGCGACGGCGTCGGACATGGTGTATTCCTTCGGATTGATGACGGTCAGGCGTCGTCCAAGGCGATGAATGTGGATGCGGTCCGCAACCTCGAAGACATGCGGCATGTTGTGCGAGATCAGCACGATCGGCAAGCCGCGCGCGCGCACATCGAGGATGAGTTCCAGAACCTTGCGGCTTTCCTTGACACCGAGTGCGGCCGTCGGCTCATCCATGATGACGACCTTGGAACCGAAAGCGGCGGCACGCGCCACGGCGACACCCTGGCGCTGGCCGCCGGAGAGCGTTTCCACTGCCTGGTTGATGTTCTGGATCGTCATCAGGCCGAGTTCGGTGAGCTTGTCGCGGGCGCGCTTTTCCATGGCCGGCCGGTCGAGCATGCGGAAGACGGAGCCGAGGACGCCGGGCTTGCGGATCTCGCGACCGAGGAACATGTTGTCCGCGATCGAGAGCGCCGGCGATAGCGCCAGGTTCTGGTAGACCGTTTCGATGCCAGCCTCGCGCGCTTCCATCGGCGACCTGAAATGAACAGGTTTGCCTTCCAGCTTGATCTCGCCTTCATCGGGTGTCACCGCGCCGGAAATCGCCTTGATCAGCGAGGATTTTCCGGCGCCGTTGTCGCCGATAACAGCAAGGATTTCGCCGGGATAGAGATCGAAATCGGCGTTGTCGAGTGCGGTGACGCGTCCATAGCGCTTGACGAGGCCACGCGCGGTGAGAAGGGGTTCGCCAGTCGTGGTCATGCCGATACCTTTCTGATCCATTGATCGATCGCGACGGCGCCGATGATCAGCACGCCGGTCAGGAGAACCTTCCACTGCGGATCGGCTCCGAGCATATTGAGGCCCATGGAGACGACGCCGACGATCATGGCGCCGAAGAGCGTGCCGAGGATCGAGCCACGGCCGCCGAATAGCGAGATGCCGCCGATCACGGTCGCGGTAATCGCCTGAAGATTGAAGTCCGTCACTGCCGAAGACGGCGAGACGGAGCCGTTGCGGCCGATCGAAACCCAGGCGGCAAAGGCCGCGATCAGTCCCGAAACGCCATAGACGGCAAGCAGCACTTTCTTGGTCTGGATGCCCGACAATTTCGCTGCTTCCGGATCGTCGCCGACAGCATAGACATGACGGCCCCAGGCGGTGTGATTGAGAATATACCAAAGGCCCAGCACCAGCAGCACCATGGCGATGACGCCGAGGGTCAGCACCGCGCCGCCGAGCCGGAAGCTGACCGCGAAGAGATGCAGGAGCGGCGCCTTTTCATCGACATCGGTGTCGCGGATAGTTTCATTGGCGGAATAAATGAAATTCGTCGCCATGACGATATTCCAGGTACCGAGCGTCACGATGAACGGCGGCAGCTTCATGTTGGCGACGAGGAAACCGTTGAGCAACCCACAGATGCCGCCCGCGGCCATGCCCGCGATAATGGCGACCGGCGCCGGCAGGCCGTAAGTAACGGCGACGTTGCCCATGACGACGGAGGAAATGACCATGATCACGCCGATCGACAGATCGATGCCGGCAGTCAGGATGACCAGCGTCTGGGCGGCGCCGAGAATGCCGACGATCGCGATCTGCTGCAGAATCAGCGTCAGCGTATAGGCGGAAAAGAACCGCCCGCCGATCGCGATACCGAAGATCACGATCGCCATCACCAATACGATCAACGGCACCGCGGCCGGCGTCGAATGCAGAAAATGCTGCACGCGCTTGAGAAAAGAGGCATCGTGCTGCTCGAACGAAGCGACGTTCTTGTCGCTGCCGTCGAGAACACGTTCGAATTCCTGTGCTCCGGACATATTATTCCTCCGCCACCGCGCTCATGCGCGGAAACCGCCGGCTGTTAGGGGCCAGCCGAGGGGATGAACCCCGGCCGACGTGACTGTTGCGATTGTCTGCTCCCTTATAAGAAGAGCCGCGCCAGCAGGCGCATGACGCGGCTCCCGAAGGGATTATATCACATTTCGTGAGGGGCTTAGCCCCAGCACTTTGCCATGCCTTCCTTGGTGTCGATCGACTTCAGGCCGGAAACCGGCTTGTCCGTCACCAGCGAGACGCCGGTGTCGAAGAAGGACTTGCCTTCAGTCGGCTTCGGCTTTTCGCCGCTATCGGCGAACTTCTTGATCGCCTCGACGCCGAGGGCAGCCATCATCAGCGGATACTGCTGCGACGTGGCGCCGATCACGCCTTCCTTGACGGACTTGACGCCCGGGCAACCGCCGTCAACGGACACGATCAGAACCTGCTTTTCCAAGCCGACGGCCTTCAGGGCCTGATAGGCGCCGACAGCAGCCGGTTCGTTGATCGTGTGGATGACGTTGATGCTGGAATCCTTCTGCAAGAGGTTTTCCATGGCCTTGCGGCCGCCTTCCTCGTTGCCGTTGGTGACATCATGGCCGACGATGCGCGCATCGGTTTCGTCGCCGATCTTGTTCGGGTCCTTCGGGTCGATGCCGAAGCCGATCATGAAGCCCTGGTCGCGCAGAACGTCGACGGAAGGCTGCGACGGCGTCAGGTCGAGAAAGCCGATCTTGGCGTCCTTGGCCTTGTCACCCAGCGTCTTGTTGGCCCATTCGCCGATCAGCTTGCCGGCGAGAAGATTGTCGGTTGCGAAGGTCGCGTCGGCGGCGTCAGCCGGTTCCAGAGGCGTGTCGAGCGCGATGACCAGCAGGCCGGCGTCGCGTGCCTTCTTGACCGAGGAAACGATGCCCTTCGTGTCGGAAGCGGTGATCAGAATACCCTTGGCGCCGCTGGCGATGCAGCTTTCGATGGCGGCGACCTGGCTTTCGCTGTCACCGTCGATCTTGCCGGCATAGGACTTCAGCGTCACGTCGAGTTCCTTGGCCTTGGCCGTCGCGCCTTCCTTCATCTTGACGAAGAAGGGGTTGGTATCGGTCTTGGTGATGAGGCAGGCGGATACGCCGGCAGCCTTTGCGGGTGCGGCGAAGGCAACGCCGATCGCCAGAGCGGCGAGCGTGGCGGAAATAACAGATTTCTTCATTCAATCCTCCCGATGTTTGAAAGGCCGGACTGTCCGGCAATCACGGAGCCGAGCCCGGCGTGGAGTTGCGCAATGCCTGTCGGATTATTTTCGGTGGACCTCCTCCAAGGCCATATACGCATCCTCAACGCCCATATCTGAGCCTAAAGATTTCGAGCTGTCAATAAATAAATCGGATTGAATTATTAATTCGATGTGGCATTCTGGAAAAAAATAAGGCATGGCCATGATGGAAGGAGCAGGCTCATGTCTCTCGTGCACGACCCTGAGGAAACACCCACAGCACCGGCGATTCTCGACCACAGCGGGGGCGCGAACCAGCTTGGCGTGCGCGCCCATAACGAACGGCTCGTCCTGTCGCTCGTGCGTCGTCACAGCGCGCTTTCGAAGGCCGATATCGCCAGGCGCAGCGGACTTTCGGCACAGACCGTTTCCGTCATCATGCGGGAGCTGGAGAAGGACGGGCTATTGTCTCGCGACGCACCCGTTCGCGGGCGCGTCGGACAGCCATCGATTCCCATGCGCCTCAACCCTGACGCGGTGCTCTCCTTCGGCGTCAAGATCGGCCGGCGCAGCGCCGATCTCGTGCTGATGGACTTCGTCGGCGGCATCAGGATGCAGCTTCATCAAACCTATCCCTACCCGCTGCCGCAGGACATCATCGCCTTCGTCACGGCGGGCGTCCGGGAGCTGGAGGGGCGCCTCAGCGAGGACCAGCGGCGGAAGATCGCCGGGATCGGCGTCGCCGCGCCGTTCGAACTGTGGAACTGGGCCGAGCAGGTCGGATCGCCGCCCGGGGCTATGGACGCATGGCGCGGCTTCGACCTGCGGGCCGAAATCGCCTCGCGCGCGCCCTATCCCGTTATGCTGCAGAACGACGCCACCAGCGCCTGCGGCGCCGAACTCGTCTTCGGCGTCGGCCCACGCTATCCGGATTTCGTCTATTTCTTCATCGGCTCCTTCCTCGGCGGCGGCATCGTCCTTAACTCGTCGACCTTCGTCGGCCGGACCGGCACGGCCGGTGCGCTCGGCCCGCTGCCCGTGCGCGGCCGCAATGGCGAGAACCGCCAGCTTCTCGAAATCGCCTCGATCTTCGTGCTCGAGAACCTTCTGCGCGATCATGGCTTCGACCCGCGCCCCCTCTGGTATTCGGCAGACAACTGGATCGACTTCGGCGAGCCGTTGGAAATCTGGATCCAGGATACGGCCAAGGCCTTGGCGCAGGCGATCGTCGCGGCCGCCTCGGTCATCGATTTCAGCGCCGCCGTCATCGATGGCGGCTTCCCCGATTGGGTGCGGGAACGCGTCGTGCGCGCGACCACCAGGGCAGCTGCCGAACTCGATCTCCAGGGCGTCGTCATGCCTGATATCATCGAGGGGGCCGTGGGGCCGCAGGCACGCGCCATCGGCGCCGCCAGCCTGCCGATCTTCGCGCGCTACCTGATCGACCAAAACGTTCTTTTCAAGGAGATAGAGCATGCTGAAGGGCATTGACCCGCTATTGAGCCCCGAGCTGCTGGCGACGCTGCGCGCCATGGGCCATGGTGACGAAATCGCCCTTGTCGACGGCAATTATCCAGGCCTCGAGCATGGCCGCCGCCTCATCCGTCTCGACGGCCACGGCGTCATCCCCGTGCTCGACGCCGTACTGAGCGTGCTGCCGATCGACGATTTCGTGCCGCAGGCGATTTTCCGCGCGACGGTCCGACAGGACCGCGACGCCGTCGATCCCGTCCATGCCGAAATGATCGAGTGCTGCGCCCGGCATGTGCCCGAGATCAAGGTCGTGCCGCTGCTGCCGGCGGAATTCTACGAAAGGGTGAAGCAGGCGCATGCGCTGATCCAGACCAGCGAGCCAAGGCTCTACGGCAATATTATTCTGCGCAAGGGTGTGATTTACCCGAAGGGGTAGTAAGGTCGTCGCAATACCCGTTGCAGAGATCGCCCCTCATCCGGCGTCCTGAGCTTGTCGAAGGGCGGCCACCTTCTCCCCGCTCGCGGGGCGAAGGGGATGGGCGCACCTGCAGCCTTCCTTCTGGCCAATTGCTCAGACGAGCTGATAGATAATCCCCTCTCCCCGCGTGCGGGGAGAGGGTTAGGGTGAGGGGCAAATCTCTCCATGCGGACAGAACCGATTCCCTGTCCGCCCTCAGATATTCCCCGCCGAAGGCCCCCAGACATCCGTCATGGCAAAACCTTCCGCCATGGGGTCGAAGGGATCGAGCGCCACCTGGCTGAGACCGAAGGTAAATCCGCGGCCGGTGATTGTCGGGATGATGGCCGGCTTGCCAGCAACTTCTGTCTCCGCCTGCAGGCCGACTTCGAACTCCGAACCGATGATCGAGCGGGATTTGAAGACATCGCCGACCTTGGCCTTGCCGCGGGCATGCAGGGTCGCCAGATTGGCGGAATTGCCGGTGCCGCAGGGCGAACGGTCGGCGCGGCCGGGCCACATGGTCGTGCAGGTGCGGATAGCGCCATCGTCGTCGATGTCGCGGAACATCACATAGGCGACGCCCGAGATCGCCGGAATTTCCGGATGAACGACGGTCATCGCCCGATTGATCGCATCCTTGATGATCATGCCGGCCTGGACGAGGGCGGCGGCATTCGCCTTTTCGATCCTCAGACCAATCTGGCCGACATCGACGAGTCCATAGAAGATGCCGCCATAACAGAGATCGAGCTTGATCTTGCCCCATTGCGGCGTGTCGAGTTCGACATCCAGCTCATGCACGAAGGACGGCACCATGGTCAGCCGCACTTTCTCGCAGCGGCCGTCGCGGCAGGTCGCCGTGGCACGGACGAGGCCGGCCGCCGTATCGAGCGTAACGACCGTTTCCGGCTCTTTCATCTCGACGATGCCGGATTCGAGCAGGGCCGTGGTCACGCAGATGGAGTTCGAACCCGAGCTCGCATGCGCCTGATCCGGCTGCAGGATGATGAAGCCGGCATCGGCATCGGGATGCTTCGCCGGTAGCAGCAGGTTGACGGAGCCGATCGGCGCGCCGCGCGGCTCCAGCACGAGGAAGCGGCGCAGCTCCTGGCCCTTGGGATCGGTATTCAGCCAATGCAGCTGCTCGGCAATGCTGTTGCCCGGGATCTTCGGCACGCCGCCGATGGCGACCCTGCCGATTTCCCCCTCGCAATGAACATCCAGCAGCTGGATCGTGCGCTTCCATCTCATCTCATGGGCTCCAATCAGACGTGTCGTGTAATGCCGCCGTCGACGCGGATATTCTGGCCGGTGATGTAGCCGGCGCCATCCGACAGCAGGAAGGCTGCCGTCTTGGCGATCTCACTCATCAGGCCGATGCGCTTCATCGGCACCTTGTCGGCGGTGTCCGGCTTGTGATTCAGGCTGTCGATATAGCCGGGCAGGATGCAGTTCATGCGGATATTGTCGGCCGCGTAACGATCGGAATAGAGCTTGGTGAAGGCGCCGGCCGCGGCGCGATAGGTGCAGGAAACCGGGAAGACCAGCGACGGCTCGTAGGCGGCAAAGGTGGTGATGTTGACGAAAGTGCCCTTGCCCTGCTTCAGCATGACCGGCGTCACCAGCCTTGCCATGCGCACGAGCGACAGGATCATCATATCGGAACCGAGTGTCCAGCTTTCGTCCGAGATATCGAGCAGATCGCCCTTCGGCGGATGGCCGGTATGGTTGACCACGGCGTCGATACGGCCATAGCTCTTCATCGTCAAATCGAAGATCGCCTGGATATCCTCGGCCTTTTCCGCCACACCGCGCGAGGCGACGCCGCCGAGTTCGGCCGCCAGCGTCTCACAGCTCTCCGATGGCGACATCAGCGCCAGGCGATAGCCATTGGCGGCAAGCTCGCGGGCGATCGCTTCACCCATGCCGCGGCCGCCGCCGGTGATCAATGCAACGGGCTTTTCGGTATCGGACATTCGTTTCCTCCTGATAGCGGTTGATGCGGAACGGCGCCGTGTCGACCGTGGGCTTATGCCGGCCATCATATCGGCCGCCGGCCGGCCTGTCGCCGCCCATGTCCGACGCCACTCGCAGCCATGCCAAACGTCAGCCGACGCAATTCTCTGATATATCAGATCGAGCTAGGTGGCTATGCCGTTTTCAGGCGGGACGAAGGATCGCGACGCGCCCTGTGATCGGGTGATGACAGCGCTATTGTTTCAATGCTTCCCCGACATTGCTGCCGGTCGCCTCGACGCTATCGCCCAGCGAGCCGACGGTGTTGCCGGCGGAAGCACCGACACGGCGCCATTGTTCGCCATAGTTCCGACGGGTGCGCGGATCGAAGATGGCAATCGGGGCGCTGACAGCCGCGCCCGCCACGCTGCCGACCGTTTGCGCGGCCCCCATGGCGACGGCGCCGACCGCGTCACCGATACCGACATCGGAATCGGTGATCGTCTGGCCCTCGATCAGCCGGGCTCCGATCAGCTTTACCACTTCCGGGCTTTCGGCGAACTTGCCGTGGTTCAAGCCATCGCCGGTCTTGAGCTTGGTGAGATCGAGCACGGTGATGCCCTGCTTCTCCAGCTCGCTGCGATAGGGTTCGGCCGCCGGATCGATCTGGCCCAGGCGATCGATATTGCCGGAAATGCGCCGTGAGAGCGAAAGAGCGCGGTCGTCCCGCGAGACGAACAGCGTGAAATGCGGCTTGTCCTTGCCGAGTGCCGCAAACTGCCGCCCGAAGACGTCGACGTCGAGATCGGGAGAGGCCAGGATGACGTTCTTGATCTTCGGCGCGACGCGGCCATTGCGGATCGCCATTTGCCGCAGCGATTCGACCGCGAGCCAGGTGCCCATCGAATGCGCCATGACGGTGATGTCGCCGACGGCGGGATCGGCGGAGATACGCCGCAGCAGCTCCTCCAGCGAATCGCGGGAATAGTTGGTGCTTTCCTTGTCGTAGGCATAGTCGAAGATGCTGGCGCGCGACGGCCAGGTGAAGACGATCGGCGCGACGTCGGCATGCGAATCGTGAATAATCTGCGCGAAGCGATAGACCGCATCCTCATAGCGGTTGTTGAAGCCATGCACGAAGATCAGCACGCGCTTGTTCTTCGGCAGTTCCGCATGCACCCAGGCGCGTCCCTCCGTTTCGCCCGCCAGCGGCTTGACGCCGATCGTGACGAAATTCTTCAAGGGATTGCCGGGCAAACGGCTCGGCCACTGAACCTGACCGACCTTGCGATTGGCCTCGGGCGGGATGGAGACGCTGACCGCATCCACCTTCAACCCGGGCCCACGTTCGCCGGAGAAAAGAATTGCCGGATCTTGGTCCGGCAGGCGTGTGGTGGCAACGAGGAGATCGACCTTCGATGTGCCCGGCACGTTTTCGGAAACAGGCTGCATGACGCCGATCGGGCGGCCGCAGGCGGCCAGAGACAAGGTGACAACCATGGCCGCGGTTCGGAAAAACGCCCTCCCCCATCGGTGCGAACCCGCCATGCGCTGCATCATGCAACCTTTCCTTACCGTCAGAATGTTGCGCCACTCTACGCATGCATGTCCACGGCGCAAGCTGCTCCACCGGTTCTTTGGCTCATGACGCGATGCTAATTCGCGGCGGCATTGCAAAGGCGCAACGCAATCGTCCAACATCGCCAACTGATAATCGGGCTGAAAATAAAAAAGAGCCCGATGCGGGAGGAGGATGCATCGGGCTCTTGATCCGGATTGGCAACTGGGAGGAGGAGGAGTGTTGCCAATCATTGAAGGAGCGCTGGGAGGAGGAGTGCGCTGCCTTCGAGGAATTAGATATAACGAGAGGGCTGGGATGAACAGATCGGCTTTCGCAATGCAGCAATGCATTACGCGCATTGCTTTCTTCACAGGTGCCGAAAATATCGCATATCGCCGGCATTTTCGGGAGAGTGGCGCCTATTTTGCAGGCGCTATTTACCCAGATCCCGAGATTCACATGATCGTGATCGTCGTTTTTGCATTGGAAACACCCCTCCACTGACATCCAGCCGGTGAGCAGTCTCCCACCGGCCGGGTGACTTTCGGCTCAGGCTGCCTTGAACGCCTTCTTGCCTTCGGCGTCCAGCGCGGCAAATTCCTCGTCGGAAAGGACGATATCGACCGCTGCGGTGTTTTCCTCGAGGTGCTTGACCTTGCCCGTTCCGGGGATCGGCAGCATGACAGGGCTGCGCTTCAGCACCCAGGCAAGCGCGATCTGGCTCGGGGCGGCATTATGCTTCTTCGCGATGGTATCGAGCAGTGAGCCTTCCTTGGCGAGGTCGCCTGCGGCAAGCGGGAACCAGGGGATGAAGCCGATGCCATGCTTTTCGCAATAGTCGAGTACGTCTTCGCTGGTGCGATCGACAAGATTGTAGCGGTTCTGCACCGTGACCACCTTGAAGTGCTTCGATGCTGCCTCGATGTCGGCAACCGAGACTTCGCTCAAGCCGGCATGGCGGATGATACCGTCATTCAACAGCGATTTCACGGCATCGAATTGCTCGGGCGCCGGCACCTTGGGGTCGATGCGATGGAGCTGCCAGAGATCGATGCGGTCGACGCCGAGATTGCGCAGGCTCTTGTGCGCCTGCTGGATCAGATATTCAGGACGGCCCAAAGGCACCCATACGTTCGGACCGGTGCGGGCGAGCCCGCCCTTGGTCGCGACGACGAGATCGTGGCCATAGGGGTGGAGCGCTTCCTTGATCAGGCGTTCGGAGACGTCCGGCCCATAGGAATCGGCCGTATCGATGAAATTGATGCCGAGTTCCGGCAGGCGCCTCAGCGTGCGGACGGCTTCGTTATGATCTTCGGGCTCGCCCCAGATACCGGTACCGGTAATACGCATGGCACCGAAACCGAGGCGATGAACGGGGAGGTCACCACCGATCTTGAACTGACCGGACTTGGCTGCATCGAATGCTGACATGGTTATAGTCCCTTTTGCTGATGTGAAATGTGTTGTGCGTTTCGGCATCCGGGGAGGAGCCGAGATCTGCTGGGCAAATCGAATTTTTCGCGAGGGAGAGAATGGGCGTCGCGACCGATACTACATGGGGCAGCATCGCGGCTTATGCAATGCGCGGGCGGCAAGATGAATCCATAGCCCGCAGCAGCTGAGCCTCACTCGTGATCGGTGCCTTTGGATGAGATTACTTGGGGCGCATGCGGGTCTCCGCCTGCCCGCCAAAATCGGCAAGCGCTGCCCAAAGCTCTTCAAACATATTCTCCGCGAATTCTTCCAGCGAAATAGTCTGCCGAGCCTTGCTCCAACGCTCACTGCCGAGACGCAGCATGGTGACGACGGCTGCCGCGAAGATGTTCAAGCGGAAACGCTCTTCCTCGCCGCCACGCCCGCGGGCATGGAGGGCATCCGCAAGCTTCCTTTCCAGCTTGACGTATTTCAGCTGATCGCGCGCGCGAAGTGCCGGGTTGTTGCTGATCAAGGCCATCAGCGCGAGGCGCTGGGGATCCGCCGTGGCGGCGCGAAGGGCAGCACGGATGGCCGCCTCGACGACCTCGAAAAGGGAGGTATCCGGTGGCTGGGCAGCCACGGCATCGATCAGTTCGCCGGAGAAACTGTCCTGCCAGGCGGTGACTACGTCCTCTTTGCTGGGGAAATAGTCGAAGAAACTGCGCTTGGAAACGTCAGCGGCTTCGGTGATGTCCTCGATGGTGGTGGCATCGAAGCCGCGCTCGAGAAAGAGTTTCAGGGCACTGGATTCGATGCGTTCGCGGGTCTGACGGCGCTTGCGCTCGCGCCGGCCTTCCTTCACCGCGATATCGACATCCGGCTTTTCCGCCATCCACTCCCCCCGCTACGCATTTGCTTCCGGCCGCCCCTTATCGGCACGGCCGGCTTCCGGCATCAACGCACTGATTCCGACGCCCTCTCCGGTGCTACGATATTTGGAACCGTTGATCGAGAGTTCCAGCGGATTTTGCCGCGATATCCTGTAGACGCCGGCGGGCGGAATATTGCGGACCGTGCCGCCGACGCGCGTTGCCTTCAGCCCGAGATCTTCCAGGATTGCCTTCTGTACCGGACAGCGCGGGCCATAGGTGAACTGATAGAAGGCCCCTCCGGGTTTCATCGTTTCGAAGGCACCGCCGACGATGGCCTCGACTTTCGAAGGCGGCATGGACAGCAGCGGCAAACCGCTGACGACGGCACCGAAAGGAGCGCCGTCGAAAAGTCCGCATCGGCCGAGCTGCGCCGCATCCATATGCACCACCCGCGCCTCGGGAAAGCGCCCGCGCAGCCGAACGGCAAATTCCTCGCCGAACTCGATGAGCGTGAGCGCGCTTTCCGGGATACCACGCGCCAGCAACGCGCGTGTGAATACGCCCGTGCCCGGGCCAAGCTCGAGGATCGGGCCATCGAGCGGCTCGATCTCCTGCGTCATCAATCTCGCCAGCCGCTCGCCCGAGGGCGCCACAGCGGCTACGCGCAAGGGATTGCTGACCCAGGAGCGGAAGAACTGCACAAAATCAGCGCATGAAGTCTTTGTCGTCATTCCGCAAATCCAATCTTCGGACACGATATCATATATCGGGGTGATGAGGACGAGCAGCGTGGCAATTCAAAGGCATGCCGCGCCATTAAATCCTCGAAAGCGTTGAGATGCAGGCATGACGGTGAATTTGGCGCCTACATATTTTCATCAATTGCAAACTTGCATTTAGTATAGAAATCACCAGATACAATGGGCAATGGCAATCTCTTTACAGGAGTTTCCGCAATGCCAGACTGGACAGTGAAGGATATCCCGTCTCAGACAGGCCGCATAGCAGTCATCACCGGCGCCAATAGCGGCATAGGCTACGAAGCGGCAAAGGCTCTGGCGGGCGCTGGCGCAAAGGTCATCATCGCCTCGCGCAACGAGACCAAGGCCAATGAAGCGCTCGCCAAGATCCGAGCGACAATACCCGCAGCGGACGTCACGTTCGAACCGCTGGATCTCGCCAGCCTCGATTCCGTCACCCGCACCGCGGGCCGCATCGCCGCCACTGTGCCGCGTATCGATCTGCTCATCAACAATGCCGGCGTCATGGCCATCCCTGACCGGCATGAGACGGAAGACGGTTTCGAGATGCAGATGGGCGCCAATTATATCGGACATTTCGCCTGGACGATGCGGCTATTGCCGAAGATTTTCGCCGCCGACAGTCCGCGCATCGTCACCGTCAGCAGTCTGGCCCATCGCAGCGGCAGGATCAATTTCGACGATCTGCAGTGGCGCAGGCGCTATCGGTCCTGGGCCGCCTATTGCCAATCGAAGCTGGCAACACTGCTGTTCAGCCTGGAGCTCGACCGTGTCGCCCGCGCCGAAGGCTGGAAGCTGAAAAGCATTGCCGCCCATCCCGGCTACGCCGCGACCAGCCTGCAGACCACGGGTCCGCGCATGGGCCGCGACCGGGCCGGCAGCCTCGAAATCATGACAAGATTGCTGGGGCCGCTTCTATCGCATACGGCAGCGGCAGGCGCCCTGCCGACACTCTTTGCCGCCACTTCGCCGGCGGCGGAGGGTGGCGCCATGTATGGCCCCAATGGTTTTTACGAACTCAAGGGACCGCCAGTGCGTGCCAAGATCGCCTCGCACGCCCGCGACCAAGCCATCTGGCGGCGGCTGTGGGACGTTTCGGAGCAATTGACCGCGGCGGCCTGAAAACGACCCCCTCCCCGCTCGGCAGGGAGGGATCGAACGGGTGTCAGATCACGGGCTCACGCACTGGCGGCGCGGGCCATTGGTCGGCTGATAGGTATTATCGGAAGCGCGGTATGTCTTATACCGGCTCGCGCACCAGCGAACATGAACGCTGCCGCGGGGCGGCTGGGCAACGGCTCCGCCGATGATTGCGCCGGCGGTGAAGGCAGCCATCGGATACCACCAACCATTATAGCGCCGGTAGCCTGGGCGGGCATAGTGATAGCCGCGATAACCGTGCCAATAGCCCGGGCGATAATGTGGACGGTAGTGTGGCCGATAGTGTGGTCGGTGATGCCGGCGATAGTGCCGGTTGTGATGGCGATATTGCACTTCGGTTACGCCGGCCGGCTGGCTTTCCGTCTGCTGGATCGCCGGCTGGATCAAGGGCTGGATCGGCGCGGCGGCGGCCGGATCGAAAGAGGTAATGCTGAGCAGAGCACTCAGGGCAGTCACTGTCACGGTTGTCAGGAAACGTTTCACAGCTCTTCTCCTCCTCGCGGGTCGCAACATGGTTGAACGACCCGCACTGATTGAAAATGTTTCATAATATTATCGCTTGCGCAAGTACATCCCGCGCGATAGATCTATAGATAGGAAGCCTACCTATCTATCAGCAAGCGAGGCTCGATGAGCAAAGCCGACCGCCATCACGGGATCGAAGATGCCTATGCGCTCGCCGAAGCGCTGCGGCCTGCCCTCCACCGCCTGCACCGGCAATTGCGGCGCGAGAGCGACGAGGCCGGACCGTCGCCACTGCACGCTCTGCTGCTGGTCGCCATCATCCGCCAACCGGGCATCGGCGTTGCCGAACTGGCGCGGATGGAGAGGCTGCGCGGACCGACGATATCCGGGCACGTGAAGGCCATGGAGCGGGATGGCCTCATCGCGCGCGCGGAGCCCGATCCGACCGATCGGCGCCGCAACGGCCTGATTGCCACGGAGAAGGGGCGGGAATTCATTCGCCGCCTGAAGCAGCGGCGAACCGATTGGCTCGCCTCGGAGCTCGTCAAACTGTCGCCTCAACAACGCGATGCCATCCGCGCCGCAATCGAACCGCTCATGGAGATCGGTCAATGAACGCCGAAAGCATGAATGCCGCTCCCCAACCGGTGCCGTCGACGGCCGATCAGCCCGACCGCCGCGAGATCCGCGCGGTCATACTCGGCCTGATGATCGTTCTCGGCCTCGGCGCCATCGACCAGAGCATCGTCGCGACCGCGCTGCCGCGCATCGTCAGCGATCTCGGCGGGCTGTCGCACCTCTCCTGGGTCGTCAGCGCCTATGTGCTCGCCTCCACCAGCACCATGCCGCTCTACGGCAAGCTCAGCGACCAGTACGGCCGCAAGCCGATGATCTATACGGCGATCCTCATCTTCCTTCTGGGTTCGGTGCTGAGCGGCATGGCGCAGACGCTCATGCAGCTCATCATCTTCCGCGCGATCCAGGGCATCGGTGCCGGCGGATTGCTGCCGCTGGCGCAGGTCATCATCGGCGACCTCGTGCCGCCGGCAAGACGCGGGCGCAATCAGGGTTCGATCGCGGCCGTCTTCGCCGTCTGCAGCGTCATCGGCCCGATCGCGGGCGGCATCATCACCGATCTCCTGTCATGGCATTGGATCTTCTATGTCAACCTGCCGATCGGCGCCGTCGCCCTCGTCATGATCGGCCGCGCACTGAAGCGGCCGCATCAGGCGCGCAGCCGCCGCATCGACTATCTCGGCGCGGCGCTGCTGACCGGCTGCACGACGAGCTTCCTGCTGGTGCTCGCACTCGGCGGCAATGAATGGGCCTGGAACTCGCCCGAGATCTTCGGCCTGTCCGTCGCAGCACTCGTCCTTTTCGTCTTTTTCATCCTTCACATCCGGCGCGAGCCTGAGCCGGTGCTGCCGCCCGATCTCTTCGGCAACCGGCTGTTCGTCGTCGCCTGCCTCGTGCTCGCCCTGACCTTCATGGGCATGCTCGGGGCGAGCCTGTTCTTTCCGCTGTTCTTCCAGATGGTCATGGGGGTCAGCCCATCGCATTCCGGCCTTTTGACCGGCCCGCTGATGATCGGCGTCGTCATCTCGTCGATGGTCAACGGGCGCGTGCTCTTACACCGTTTCGGACGCTACAAGCCGGCACAGCTCTGCGGCCTCAGCCTTGCAACGGCTGCCTTCGCGACGCTCGCCTGGGCGGCGGCCACCAGCCAGGGCTTCTGGATCATCGAACCCACAATCTTTGCGCTGGGCCTCGGTCTTGGCCTCGTCATGCCCACCATGACGATTGCCGTACAGAATGCCCTTCCCCTTGCCCATCGCGGTGTGGGAACGGCGACGCTCGCCTTCTTCCGCTCGCTCGGCGGCCTTATCGGCGTCACCGGCTCCGGCGCGATCCTCGCCTACCGCGTGCAGAATGCCGGCGGCGCGCTGGATGGAGTTCACATATCATCCCTGACAGAAGCCGGCATGAAACAGCTTGCGACCGCCTCCCCCGAGGCTCACGCCGCCGCAATAGCGCTCTATCGTCACGCGATCGCCATGACATTTGCAACGGGAACCGCCATCGTGGCACTGGCGCTGATCGCGCTGCTGTTTCTGCCGGAATTGCCGCTGAAGACGGATCATGGGCAGGGTACGAAGCGGCCTGGCTGATCGCTCTATTTATTTTACAATTCGAACGGAAAATCGCTGCGCACTTTTTCTGGAATTGCTTAGTGGAATCGGCAACTGCAAAATAAAATGACCGATCGACATTCGGCTGGCGTCAAATGTTGGCGCCAGGCAATGCTCCCACTTCAAGAAAGCAAGTCATCCGTTGAGATGTAAAGGAAATGCCGCATCCGTGAGGATAAAGCTGGGAACTGTTCTGTAATTACTTTTTGATTTCGGATGCGATTGCCGGCGGGCGGCTCAACACCGTCGCCCTGGACCGGCTGCCGTGTGTGTTCCTTAGACGCGTGCCGCTTCGCTTAGCACGCAGCCGATTTGGCATATCCCGGCTCTGAAGAGGGCATCAACTCTGCAACTTACGCTGAGCTTCCGCTTTTCCGTCCTCGGGCAGGTCCATGTTGTGCATGACGGCAATTGACCAGACGTCTTCGCGCACGATCACCATGTTGATCAGCCCGTGGCGTTCCGGCCATTCATTCCCTTCCGGATCACGCGCGCCCGTCATGCTCCAGTGAACGTCGAGCGCGATAACATCGGGGCGGATAGGACGCATTTGCGTTTTGGTGACTTTGAGCTGACTATCCTTGAACATCGTCTCGAATATGGGCCTGTGAAACTGCTCGATCGATGATCGGCCCGTTGCCTTCATTCCAAATACGTTAGTGAAATCAGCGTCTTGCGCAAATATCGCAGCGAAGGCGCCAGCATCGTGGCTATTCCATGCGGCGACGAAAGCATCAACGATTTGTTGCGCGGCTTGTCCAACGTCCGGATGCAGTGACATCTCAGCCTCCCTATATTAATATGGAAGCAATACTATATGGCAACCGGAATGAATTGGAAATATGGTAACGCCTTACACGCAATCGCTTTTGCTATATGCCTATCAAGCCTCCGCACACGCGCTCACCCAGACGCTGCACCAGCGCGGCCATCCCGCCATCCGACCGAAGCATGGCGCAATCTTTGCCAATATTGATGAAGAAGGAACCCGAGCCAGCCTGCTTGCCGAGAGGGCGGGCATGGGCAAGGCCGCGATGGGCGAGCTGATCGATGATCTGGAACGCCTTGGCTATGTCGAGCGGGCGCCAGACCCTACGGACAGGCGCGCCAAGCTGGTCACCGCCAGGCCGAAGGCACGGCAGGTGATGCAGATCGTTCACGAGTTTAACGACGGGATCGAACAACAATATCGGGAGCTATTGGGAGAGCAAGCCTATCAGATATTGCGTACCGCCCTGAGGACCATCGCGGCAAAGGACGACATGCAGCCCAGAATGCGTTAAGGCAAAGCAACGGCCAGACATTCTGGTAGGTTACCACATTCGGCGGTGATAGTGTCAGCCCGCGCAACGGCATTGACCTCACAGGCTATCGCGAATGCTTGCTTGGTTCGAAGCTAGGTTAGATAGATGCCAAGCTTGTTCCGGAATGATGGAAAAATGGCGCACCCGAAGAGATTCGAACTCCTGACCCCCAGATTCGTAGTCTGGTGCTCTATCCAGCTGAGCTACGGGTGCGTGGCCGAAACGGAAGAAACCGTTGGCGTGGGCGGTTCTCTAAAGGGTCCCTTGAGGGAATGCAAGTGGATTTGTGAAAAAGATCGCGATTTTCGTGCATATTGGCGTCAAGTAGCTGAAAACAATCATCTTTCTTGAAGGCTTCTGCTGCGATAGTCATCCAGGGATACCGGGCGGTCGGGAATCTCGATGCGGAACTGCGTGCCGGCCACCGGCTTTTCGACGAGCGCAATGGTGCCGCCATGGGCAAGGACGAGTTCACGGGCGATCGCCAGGCCAAGGCCCGTGCCGCCGGAGCGGGCCGAACCGCGGAAAGCGGTGAAGAGGTTTTCGCGCGCCTTCTGCGGCATGCCGGGTCCGGTGTCGTCGACGGTGATGCTGACCACACTGCCGATTCGATGCGCCGATACCGTGATGCGCCGGATGCTGTCCGGGTCCGTCTCTCCGAAAGCGACCAGCGCCTGATGGGCATTGCGGCAGAGATTGTGAATGACGCGGAACAGCTGCTCGCTGTCGGCATCGACCTCCAGATCCGGACTGAGCTGCTCGGCGAATTCTATGCCGCTATCGGGGTCGATCGCGAGGATATCGCGGACTTCGCCGACGAGCTCGAGGAGACGGATCTTGCGCCGGCGCGGCGCGGACTCGGAGGTCTGGCCGTAGGACAACACCTCGGTCGTATAGCCGACGGCGCGGTCGATGGTGCGCAGCAGCTTCGGCGCGAAGCGCTTGACCATCGGGTCATCCACATCGACAAGACGGTCCGACATCAGCTGCGCGGCCGAAAGGATATTGCGCATGTCGTGATTAATCTTCGAAACGGCCAGCCCGAGAGCGGCGAGATTCTTCTGCTGCTTCAAGGTCTTCTGCAGTTGCGACTGCATGGAGGCGAGATGGCGGCCGGCCACGGCAAGCTCGTCGCCTCCCCTATCGGGAACGAGGACGCGGCCCGGATCCTCCGGATCGTCCGAATAAGCCTGCATGCTGTCCGTCAGCCGGCGGATCGGGCGGATCATCATGCGGTTGATCGCAAAGAAGATCAGCGTCGCCGTGAACAACGAGATCAGGATGGAGACGAAGAACACGCTGACCGAATAGGCCAGCATCGCGTTGCGCAGGCGGGTGTCCTTCAGCACCACCTCGATGCCGGTATTTGCATCGCCGCCGACGGGGCCGAAAACACGGATGATGCGGTTACCGCCAAACAGCAGCGTATCGAGCGCATCCTTGATCGCGGTCGGCTGAGAGACGTCGCTGAGATCGTATTTGTCGTCGACGGAGGCCGGCATTTCGGCTGTCGCGAGCAGTCGCGAGGTGCCGTCCTTGCGCAGAACGATGGCCCGCGTGCCGGTGGCCATCAATGTCTCTTTTTGCAGCGCTCGCGGCAGTTCGGCCGGCTGCAGGCCGTCGATGACGATGGCGGCGGCGGCGGCGGTGTTCAGCCGATCCTGCAGCCAGCGCAATCGCATATTGGCGACGGAGGGCACGAAGATGAGCACTTCCGCCAGGGAAATGAAAACAACGGTCAGGATGAGAAGCTTGCCGGAAAGGCCGCCGAAGATGCCCCTGGGCCGGCAAAACTGGGACAAGCCGCCCTTGGCGACCTTGCCGCTCATTGCGGCGTCCTTGCCCTGCCCACTGTCCATTTCAATTGTCCCGCTTCGCCGCAAAGCGACCTGATGGCGACCTAATCGAAACTAGATAATAGGTGATTGTGGGCTTTTTTCCAATCGTCTCCGCGCTTGGACAAACAGACAAGGCCGGCCGCGCCGCTCGGGCGCCTTGGCCGGCCTTGTATTTGGCCTCACAGCTGAAAGGTCAGAACTCTTCCCAGCCCTTCGTCGCGGTAGCCGGTGCGGCCGCCGCGCCGCCGCCGAACGCGGTTGCGACCCTATCGATCATACGGCGTGCGGGCGACGCCGTGGGACGATGCGTCTCGGCGCGCGCGGGCACGGGCGCGGCGATATTGGCGGCATCCACCTTGAAGCGCGAGACAAGTTGGACAAGGCCGTCGGCTTCGGCCGCCAGGCGATGGGTCGCGGCCGACGTCTCCTCGACCATGGCGGCATTGCGCTGGGTGACTTCATCCATCTGGTTGACGGCCTTGTTCACCTCTGACAGGCCCGTTGCCTGTTCGCGCGCCGCCGTCGCGATCGAATGGATGTGATCGTTGATCTTCAGCACCCGGGCCTCGATGGTAGACAGCGCCTCACCGGTCGCTTGCACGAGCTTGACGCCGACCTGCACCTCGCCGCCGGACTTGCTAATCAGCGCCTTGATATCCTTGGCCGCGGTGGCGGAGCGCTGAGCGAGCTCGCGCACTTCCTGCGCGACGACGGCGAAGCCCTTGCCCGCCTCGCCGGCGCGCGCCGCCTCGACGCCCGCGTTCAATGCGAGAAGATTGGTCTGGAAGGCGATGTCATCGATCACGCCGATGATCTGGCTGATCTCGCCCGATGCCTGCTCGATGCGGCCCATGGCATCGATGGCATTGCGAACCACGGTGCCGGAGCGCGCCGCGTCATCCTTGGCTTCGCCGACCATGACGCTTGCCTCGCGCGCCCGCTCCGTCGAATTCTGGACGACAGAGGTGATCTCATCGAGCGCTGCCGAAGTTTCCTCCAGCGCCGCCGCCTGCTGTTCGGTGCGCTTGGAGAGGTCATCGCTGGCGTGGCGCAGCTCATTGGTGTTGGAGTTGATCGAACCGGTGGTCCCGCGCACTTCGCTCATGGTGCTCTTCAGCGTTGCGAGCGTCGCGTTGACGTTCTGCTGCAGCTCGGCAAAGGCACCCTGGAATTCACCCTTCATCGCCTGCGTCAGATCACCGTCCGCGAGGCTCGCGATGACGCGGCGGACTTCGCCGATGCCTCTATCGACACTGACAAGCAGCTCGTTGACGTTGCCGGCGAAGCGGTTGAGGTTGACGTCGCCATAGTCCTTCTCGATGCGGTGGCTGAAATCGCCGGCCGCCGCGGCCGAGACCGCGAGAGACATGCTCGACTGAAGCTCGTCGCTCTTGGCGCGCATGGCCGTTTCCTCGGCATTCATGCGGCGCACGGCATTGCCGTTTTCCTTGAAGACGTCGACGGCGGCCGCCATCTCGCCGATTTCGTCGCCACGGCCGGCAAACGGCACCTCGATATCGAAATGGCCGTCGGCGACATTCTTTATCGCATCGATCACCTTGCGGATCGGGCGGCTCAGGTGGACGGTTCCGATATAGGCGCCGAGGCCAACGCCGGCCACGATACCGGCGATCATGATGCTAAGGACGACCCACAGGACATTGCTATGGAAGGTTGCGATCTCGGCTTCCGCCTTCGCAAGTTCAGCCTTGTCGGTCTGGACGATCGCATCGATCTCAGCCTGGAAAGCCTTGCGGTTAGCGCGGTTCGCCTCGTTGTTGCCCTGCTTGCCGGCGGCATCCGGGCCATCGGTCACGCCGAGCCTGGCGGTTTCCGTGCGAAAGACGCGAAATTCCTGGGCGCGGGCCTGCAGCTTGGTGAATTCCGGCTTCTGCTCCTCCGGCACCAGAGGCGCCCAGCTCGTCAGCACCTTGTCGATTTCGTCGAGATCCGCCATCAGCCCATCGGCAAAGGGTTTGACGTCCTTTGCCGCAGCCGCGGCATAGATGCCGCGCGCTTCCATGACCACCGCGGTCACGTAGCGATTCAGGCGCTCGCCCATGTAAGCGCGGCTCGCCGTCTGCTCATAGCTCTGTAATTTCTGATCATACTGATGCAATGCATAGAGGGCGGTGGCGCCGATCAGAAGCGCCGCCCCGGCCATGACAGATACAAGCAGATTTATTTTGCCGCGAATTTTCACAATACCCCTCCGGCGCAGATCCCATCCCCCATAAATCGATGGGTTTTACCGCACAGAGCTAGATATCGACTAAAATCATTAATGTTATATTGAGTTATTTTTAATCTAAGCCTCTGACATTCCTCACTATACTTGACGTATATTTTAGAAATTACGAAATTTACATTTAAGGTTGCGCGTGCGTTCCACAGGAGCAATAGCCAGACAGCAACCAGCCGTCGCCGATCGTGCGAAATTGCCTGTACTCAAGGAATCTGCGCCCATATAATTGACTTCCAGGACCTTGATCCGTATAAGCCCGCGCACGTCCGGTCGCGGTGCCTGCTCTTGCGGGCCAAGTCCGTTCGCCATAATCAACAACGCTCCTTGCTATTGAAGCAAAGCTCAAGAAGGGCCGCACTCCGCGGTGTTTAAATAAATGAAGCGTACCTACCAACCATCCAAGCTTGTCCGCAAGCGTCGCCACGGTTTCCGTTCGCGCATGGCCACCAAGGGCGGCCGCGCGGTTCTTTCCGCTCGCCGTAACCGTGGTCGCAAGCGTCTTTCGGCCTAAGGGCCGAAGTGCCCGATGATCCAGGATGGCGGGCAAATTGACGAATGAACGACCCAAAAAGACTGTCGGGCGGCTGAAAAGCCGGCCGCAGTTTCTTGCCGTCCGCGAAGGCGAGAAGCGCCGAGGCAGCTTCTTCCTGATAGAGATGCTGGACCGCAAGACCGCCGACGCCGAACCCCGCGTTGGTTTTACAGTTACCAAAAAACATGGCAACGCGGTGGAGCGCAACCGCATGCGCCGCAGGCTGAAAGAAGCCGTGCGGCTTCATGCCGGAATTGCAATGCAGCCCGGACACGACTATGTGGTTGTCGCGCGACGCGAGGTGCTGACCGCGCCTTTCGAAAAACTGGCGAGCGAACTCGTAAGCCGCATCGAAACCAGGCCGAAACACCGGCGGTCGGAAACGGACCGCTTCAGGAAAGTATGATGGAAAACAACCGCAATTACTTCATTGCAATTGCACTGTCTGTGCTGATTGTTCTCGGCTGGCAGTTTTTCTACATGAACCCGCGCCTCGAAGCGCAGCGCCAGGCCGAGCAGGCCGCCAAGCAGCACCAGCAGACCCAGCAGGCTCAGACGACGCAGTCGCCTGCCGCGGGCACCGCAGTGAACGGTTCGCTGCCGGCAAACGGCCAGACGGCGCCGACGGTTCTCAGCCGTGACCAGTCCGTCGCCAAGACCGCTTCCTCGCGCGTTGTCATCGATACGCCGGCACTTGCCGGCTCCATCAACCTGGAAGGCGCCCGCCTCGACGATCTCCGTCTCAAGACCTATCACGAGACTGTCGACAAGAGCAGCCCGATCATCACGCTGTTCAGCCCGGCCGACACCAAGGACGGCTACTTCACCGAGCTCGGCTATGTCGGCAGCGAAGCGACGGGGGCTGTTCCCGGCCCGTCTACCGTGTGGACCCTCGCAAGCGGCGACAAGCTGACCGACAAGACGCCGGTGACGCTGTCCTACACCAACGACAAGGGCATCACCTTCACCCGCACGATCTCCGTCGACGATCGCTACATGTTCACGATCAGCGACAAGATCGCCAATAGCGGCCAGGCACCGGTTTCGCTGTCGAGCTATGGCCGCGTCACCCGCTACAACAAGCCCGAGACGCCTTCCGCCTACGTCCTGCATGAAGGCTTCATCGGCGTCATCGGTGATGACGGCCTGATCGAGACCAAGTACGCGTCAACGGAAAAGGAAGCCACGACGCCCGCCAAGGCGACCGGCGGCTGGCTCGGCATGACGGACAAGTACTGGGCCGCAACCATTGTGCCGCCGCAGTCGACCGCATACGATGCCCGCTTCTCGCACTTCACCGACGGCACGCCGCGTTACCAGGCCGACTACAAGGAAGATGCCGTCACGGTTGCTCCCGGCCAGTCGATCGACCTGAAGAACCTCGTCTTCGCCGGCGCCAAGGAAGTTCCGGTCATCGACCGCTATGAGACCAGCTATTCGATCCCGCGCTTCGATCGCCTGATCGACTGGGGCTGGTTCTATTTCATCACCAAGCCGATGTTCAAGCTGATGGACTTCTTCTTCCGCTACTTCGGCAATTTCGGCGTCGCGATCCTCTGCACCACCATCGTGGTCAAGGCGCTCTTCTTCCCGCTCGCCAGCCGGCAATATGCCTCGATGGCGAACATGAAGCGCATGCAGCCGAAGATGGAGGAGCTGAAGGCCAAGTTCGGCGACGACCGCATGGGGCTGCAGCAGGCGACCATGCAGCTCTACAAGGAAGAGAAGATCAACCCGATCGCGGGCTGCTGGCCTGTGCTCCTGCAGATCCCTATCTTCTTCTCGCTCTACAAGGTGATCTACATCACCATCGAGATGCGTCATGCGCCGTTCTTCGGCTGGATCCAGGACCTTTCCGCGCCGGATCCGACCTCGATCGTCAATCTGTTCGGCCTGCTGCCCTTTGCGGCTCCGACCATCCTGCATCTCGGCGTCTGGCCGCTGATCATGGGCGTCACCATGTTCTTCCAGATGCGCATGAACCCGACGCCGCCGGACCCGACCCAGGCGATGATCTTCAACTGGATGCCGCTGGTATTCATGTTCATGCTGGCAAGCTTCCCGGCCGGCCTCGTGATCTACTGGGCCTGGAACAACACGCTCTCGGTCATCCAGCAGTCGATCATCATGAAGCGCCATGGCGTGAAGGTGGAGCTCTTCGACAATCTGAAGGGCCTCTTCAAGCGAAAAACAGCCCCATCGAAATGACGATAAAAGCCCCGCTCCGGCGGGGCTTTTCTTTATTCGGCGGCAGATGCCATCGACGCGAACTCCGCCACCGGAGGTACGCGCGCAACAATGCGCCGCCAATAGCGGTCATCGCAATGCCGCGATGGACGATAGAGCAACGATGGAAAGCCCACCCAGAGCGGCCGTGATGGCAAGCGACGGCGCGATGCCGATATTCTCCATCGCGAAGGCCAGCACGAACGGAGCAAGAGCTGAAAGGATCCGCCGCGCCGCCATCATCTTCCCCTGAAGCCTTCCGTAGCCCTCGCTGCCGAAAAGATGCAGGGGCAGCGTGCCCGTGACGATGCTGAGGAGGCCGTTGCCCATGCCGAAGATCATCGCGAAGGCCATGGCGCCGGGTACGGAGGGGGCCGAAAGCAGAAGCACCAGCACCCCGCCCGGAATCAGCGTCGAGGCGATCACGGCCAGATAGAGTGCGGGCAGGTTCTTGCCGAACACCATGTTGATGAGGCGGCTGCCGACCTGCGACGGGCCGAAGAGTGTCCCCACGAGGGCTGCGGTCGCGCCAAGGCCGAGGCCGGACAGCAGCGGCACCAGATGCACCAGAATGGCCGAACTGACGAGCGACATCAGCGAAAAACCCGTGACCATGATCGCAAAGCCAAGGCGACGGCGAGCAGGCGGCAGCACACCCTCGACGCGCGGAGCGGCGGTCGATGCCTTCGCGCCGCGCGTGGTTCCCTGACGCGACAACCACGCGTGGATCGGCAGGCAGATACAGAGATTGAGGACGGCGAAAATCAGATAGACGTTCTGCCAGGCGAGATGCGCATGGAGTGCCGTGGTTATCGGCCAGAAGATTGTCGAGGCAAACCCGGCAATCAGCGTCAGATAGGTGATGCTGCGGGAAGCGACCTGTGGTCGGATTTGCACAAGCAGCGCAAAGGCCGCGCCATACTGGACCAGATTGGCGGAAGCCTCGATCGCAATGAGGGTTGCGACGTAGGCTGCCTTGTTGGGCGCGCAGGCGCAGGCGGCCAGAGCGGCAGCCGCCACGAAGGAACCGATCGTCATCACCCGGGCGGCGCCGATCCTGTCGAACAGCACGCCCAGCCACGGTGCGGTGAGGCCGCCTACCAGAAGTGCTGCCGACAGCGCGCCGAAAACCCATTCGCTCGACCATGCGAACTGCGCGGCCATATCGGGCGCGAGGATGCTGAAACTATAATAGAGGGTGCCGTACCCGATGATCTGCGTGACGCCGAGCGCGAGCACGGCAAGAAGGGGCACCCGTTCAGACAAGGCGCTTGCCGTTGGCATCGAGAACCTGCTCGCCATCTTCCTTGGCGAACGGGCCTTTATGCGTATCGGGCAGGATATCCAGGACAACTTCCGAAGGACGGGCCAGACGCGTGCCCATGGGCGTGACGACGAACGGGCGGTTGATCAGGATCGGATCCTTCAACATGGCATCGAGCAACTGGGCATCGGTCAGGTCCGGATTGTCGAGGCCGAGCTCGGCATAGGGCGTGCCCTTTTCACGGATCGCTTCGCGAACGGTCATACCGGCATCGGTGATCATCTTGACGAGTTCGGCGCGCGTCGGCGGGTTCTTCAGGTATTCGACAACTGTCGGCTCGATCCCGGCATTGCGGATCATTGCCAAGGTGTTGCGCGAGGTGCCGCAGTCCGGGTTGTGATAAATGGTGGCATTCATAGTTTAGCCTCTGACGATAGAGTTGATGAAGCATTTGGCTGCAGGAGCCAGGTAAACAGCAGAAGGGCTGCAACCGCGCCGGCAACCTCGGCGATCCAGAAGCCCGGAAGATCGACCGGGCGAATGCCTGAGAAGGTGTTTGTCAGCGACCGGGCCAAGGCGACAGCAGGATTGGCAAAGGAGGTCGAGGCGGTGAACCAGTAAGCGGCCGTGATGTAGAGCCCGACCAACCACGGCACGGCTTTCTGCTCGAACCTGATGCCGGCAAGGATCACCGCCACCAGGCCGAAGGTTGCCACACCTTCCGAGAACCATTGCGAGCCGCCGCTACGAACCTTGCTCGACAGCGCGATGAGCGGCAGATCGAACATCAGATGGGCGGCGATCGTACCAAGCACGCCGCCAATGATCTGCGCGAGCACATAGCCGGTGAGCTCGCGTCTTGGCAAATCGCGCGAGATTGCGAAGATCAGCGAGACCGCGGGGTTGAAGTGGGCGCCCGAGATCGGCCCGAGCACGGTGATCAGCACCACGAGGATTGCGCCGGTTGCCAGCGTATTGCCAAGTAGTGCCAGACCAACGTCCTGCGTCAACGAGGTCGCCATGATGCCCGATCCTACCACCGTCGCGACCAGCATGGCGGTGCCGAGGCCCTCGGCGACAAGCCGGCGCGGAAGATCGAACCCGGCCATCAGCTTGCCTTCGGCTGCTTGATGCTGGCGCCTTCCATGGCGCCGATCTGGCGGAGATGCGTTTCCAGCGCAAGCCTGTCGATCGAGGCAAGTGGCAGGCTGATGAAGGACATGATCCTGTTCTTCAGGAAGCGGGCTGCCTGGGCAAAAGCCCGGGCTTTCTCGATCTCGCTGCCTTCGACGGCGGCGGGATCTTCGACACCCCAATGGGCACTCATCGGATGGCCGATCCACACCGGACAGGCCTCACCGGCGGCACTGTCACAGACCGTGAAGATGAAGTCCATTTGCGGTGCGCCATGCTCGGCGAACTCATCCCAGCTCTTCGAGCGGAACCCATCCGTCGGATAACCCAGGGCTTCGAGCTCCTTCAGCGCGAAGGGATTGACGTCACCCTTCGGCTGGCTTCCAGCCGAATAGGCTTTGAAGCGGCCTTTCCCTTCAGCATTCAGAATGGATTCCGCCAGGATCGAGCGCGCGGAATTGCCCGTGCAAAGAAAGAGTACGTTGTAGATGCGGTCAGTGGTCATTGCAGTTTCTCCTCCATTTTAGGGGTGCAGCACGCGGCAACTTCCGCAGCCGGCGCGCAGACCTCCGGATGTCCTGCGCAGCAGTCCTCCATCAGGAAGCGGACCAGGCCGCCGAGCGCTTCGTAATTCGCGGTGTAGATGATCGAGCGGGATTCCCGCTTTTGGTCGATCAGTCCGGAACGCTCCAGCTCCTTCAGATGGAAGGAGACATTCGACGGCGAGACCTCCGCCTTTTCGGCGATCGTGCCTGCAGCCATGCCATCGGGACCGGCAACCACCAGCATGCGGACGATCTGAAGACGTGTCTCCTGCGACAAGGCGCCGAATGAGATGAGGGCTTGACGTTGATCCATATTTCAACAATCCTTGAATAATTGAAACGAGGAATAGCGCAGATGAACGCCATCGACAACAGCAAAATGCAGAAGGACGATATCTCACTCGGAGACCTGATGAGCGTGCTCGCAGCCGCCAAGGATTCTCCGCTGGTCTTTTACTATGACGGCCGGCCGGTTAAGCCTGGCTACCACGTCACTGAGGTCAAGGCCGGTCAGTTCTCCGCCCTCGACTGCGGCGCCAATCCCGAAGCCTGGTCCGAGATCTTCATTCAGCTATGGGACATCGAGGAAGGCGATCGCACGCACATGCCTGCCGGCAAATTCTACGCGATCATCCGCAAGGTCACCGAGCACGTGAAGCTTGATGATACCGCCAAACTGACCTTCGAAGTCAGCGATGGCGTTCGGCCGATGCAGCTTTACTGCGCTGCCATGCCGACGCTGCGCGCGGACGCCGTCCACGTCGAGCTTTCGCCTCGGCCTGCGAGCTGCAAGCCGCGCGATCGTTGGCTGGCCGAGCAACATGCCCAAGCGGCCGCCTGTTGTGGATCAGCAAATGCCGCCAAGTGCTGCGGTTAGTCATTACTGGTTCCTTAGCGCCGACACCGAAGCTCGACGGCACAAAGCCAAATGCCGATCCAAACTTGACTTTCGCGGACAAAAGCTTGAAGCCAATCCACGGAACCAAGCAAAGATCGAGAGAATGGCAGACCAGACGACAAAAGACGATAAGCCGCTTTTCGGGCGCCCGTGGATCTTCATCCGCGGCGTGCCGGCCATGAAGTTTCTGCCGCCGGAAGGGCCGTTCGAAGTCGCTTTCGCCGGCCGCTCCAATGTCGGCAAGTCGTCGCTGATCAATGCGCTTGTGGGGCACAAGGGGCTTGCACGCACGTCCAACACGCCGGGCCGCACGCAGGAGCTCAATTATTTCGTGCCCGACGGCTTTTCCGGCGAAGGCGCCGATCTGCCGCCGATGGCGCTGGTGGACATGCCGGGCTACGGCTATGCGGAAGCGCCGAAGGAACAGGTGGATGCCTGGACGAAGCTCGTCTTCGACTATTTGCGCGGACGCACGACGCTGAAGCGTGTCTATGTGCTCATCGACAGCCGCCACGGCATCAAGAAGAACGACGAGGAAGTTCTGGGTCTGCTCGACAAGGCCGCTGTTTCCTACCAGATCGTGCTGACCAAGACCGACAAGATCAAGGAAGCGGGCCTGCCGAAGCTGCTGGCCGATACCGCCGAAAAAATCCGCAAGCGCCCAGCCGCCTATCCGGGCATTCTCGCGACCTCTTCGGAAAAGGGTGTGGGCCTTCAGGAACTGCGCGAGGCCATCGGCCTGACGGTCGGCATTCCGGTCTGAAATTATTATAACCGCTCGAATGAGGCCGCCGCTCCCTGCCCCGCTATGGAGAACGGCGGCCGTGTTGCCGCGAAGGATTACATTTTCGGCAACAACACCTTGTCGACGACATGGATGACACCGTTCGACTGCTTGACGTCGGCGATCGTTATGTGAGCGGTGCCGCCGGCCTCGTCGGTCAACGTCAGCTTGCCGGCCTTGTCCATGGCTTTGATCGTGCAGCCGCCGACGGTTTTCAGATCGTATTGACCGCCTTTGCTCATTGTCCATTTCCTGATGGCGGCGGCCATATCGTCACCGGCCACGACATGGCAGGTCAGCAGTTTTACCAGCTTTTCCTTGTTTTCCGGCTTCAACAGCGTCTCCACGGTGCCGGCCGGCAGCTGCTTGAAGGCCTCATTGGTCGGGGCAAAGACCGTGAAAGGGCCCTTGCCTTCCAGCGTGTCGACGAGGCCCGCAGCCCTCACGGCCGCGACCAGGGTCGTGTGATCCTTCGAATTTGCGGCATTCTGGATGATGTTCTTGCTGGCATACATCGCAGCACCACCCACGATGGGGTCCTTGGCATAGGCAAGGCTGGTCGCGGCAGACAGCATTGCCGCTGCGGCGGCGACGCGAAACACGGTCTTGATCATGACGTTTCCTCTTCCTCTCTGTTGCCCCGGTGAGGCGGGGTCGGAAGAAGATACGGAGCGCGCTGAAAAGAGTTTCAGCCGCAATAGCGTTTCCGCTAGAGCCTTTCCGCTATTCTTCGAATCGCGAAAACGCTCTATTTTTTGCTTACGCATTCCGGACGGAAAACCGCGACGCACTTTTCCTGGAAATGCTTTAGGCGGAGTTCGTCAAGGAAAATGGATCGTACCGGAAGCGACGACATCGCCCGTGGGCTTGCCGGTCGGCGAGCCGCCGAAGGGCTCGACGCTGACGGCGATGATCGCGCCTTCGGTCAACTTGCCGTGAAGTTCCGGCGGCAGAACGATTTCGCCGTCGCCGGTCTGAGGCAGGACACCCAGAGCCTCGGCGGGATCGCTACCGCGAATCAGCCATAGCTCCAGCGATTTCTCTTCCGGTTTGCCGGCGGCAATCGGCGTCACTTTCAGGCGCCCATTGGCGACATCATAATTGGCCAGGAGATTGATGGGGCTGCTCTGGCCGGAAAGGGATGCAGTGAGCTGCTTGCCGGGGGCAGGCCGCAAGGCGCCCTCGTTCGTGATGGCAAAGACGAGCACGCCGGCTGCCACAAACAACGAACCGAAGGCGGCGGAGCGCCAGAGCATGAGCGAATTCCAGAGATTGGCGCCGAACGCCGCTTCCCCTAAAATCCTCTTTTCGATCTTCGGAAACACGGTGGCCGCAGGCGTCACCGCTTCATATTCCTCGTTGAATTCCGATAGGTTCTGTTCCCAACGGCTGACGATGGCGGCAAATTGGCGATCGCTGCGCATGCGGCGCTCGACCTTCTGCCGATCCTCCAAGGAAAGCACGCCAAGCACATATTCTCCGGCCAGGACTTCATCGCGGGAGCGGCCTCCCTTGCTTTGATCGGGCGTACTCATCGGTCCATGCACTCTCTCAGTCTGATCAGGCTTCGGCGCAGCCAGGTGCGCATAGTATTCAATGGCACAGCGTGTTGGTCGGCGAGCTCTTGGTAGCTCAAGCCCTCGACATAGGCGCTGCGAACGGCCCGTGCGCGATCAGCTTCCAACTCTTCCATGCACCTGTCAATCCGCCTTCCCTCTCCCTTCACGATTGCTTGCTCTTCAGGACCGGGTTCCAAGTCGGCGAGATCGTAAGCTGCGTCTATTTCGTCGGCTACGGGCTTACGGGCGCGGACGAAATCGATGGACCGATTGCGCGCAATCGCCGTCAGCCAGGGCATCGCCGGCCCTTCCGAGGCTGTGAACTGCTCGGCGCGCTGCCAGATCCTGATATAGACCTCCTGCAAAACCTCTTCCGCATCCGCCCTATTGCCGACAATACGCAGGCAAACACCAAGGAGTTTTGAGCTGCTGCGTTTGTAGAGCACAACAAAGGCTTTCTGATCGCGCATCGCAACGCGACCGATCAGCGCTTCCATCTCCTCGCTCGCCATCCAACTCCTCGGGGTGACGCCTGCACCATCTTTAGAAGAAAACTATCCCACGGCAAACGTGCCGAGGCCATCAAATTCGGCGACGCTCATGTGACATAGCGTCAACTAAAGCGTAACGCGATCTTTCAGATACGCTTTTGCGCTTTAGGTCTTTGATCCTGCGCATGTCGTTGCCGCAAAACCGCTGCACACTTTTGCGCGACATGCTTTAATCCCGTTATGATTATTCCCTCTGTCAAAAACTTGAGATAAAAGGCCCGCGAACAATTCCGAAGGGTGCACCATGTCCGAAGCCCAAAGCGAACTCCAAGCCAACCTGCTCGCGCAGGCGCTGCCCTACATGCAGCGTTATGAAAACAAAACCATCGTCGTGAAATACGGTGGCCACGCCATGGGCAACGTCGAACTCGGCAAGGCGTTTGCCGCCGATATCGCCCTGTTGAAGCAGTCGGGCGTCAACCCGATCGTCGTCCACGGCGGCGGCCCGCAGATCGGCGCCATGCTGACGAAGATGGGCATCGAATCGAAATTCGAAGGCGGGCTGCGCGTCACCGACCAGAAGACGGTCGAGATCGTCGAAATGGTGCTTGCCGGCTCGATCAATAAGGAAATCGTCGCACTGATCAACCAGACCGGCGAATGGGCGATCGGCCTTTGCGGCAAGGACGGCAACATGGTCTTCGCCGAGAAGGCGCACAAGACCATCAAGGATCCGGATTCCAACATCGAGCGCGTACTCGATCTCGGCTTCGTCGGCGAGGTGGTTGAGGTCGACCGCACCCTGCTCGACCTGCTCGCCAAGTCCGAGATGATCCCGGTTATCGCACCGGTCGCTCCCGGCCGCGACGGCGCGACCTACAACATCAACGCCGATACCTTTGCGGGCGCGATCGCCGGTGCGCTAAGCGCCACGCGCCTGCTGTTCCTGACGGACGTTCCGGGCGTGCTCGACAAGCAGGGCCAGCTCATCAAGGAACTTTCTGTGGCACAGGCCCACGCGCTGATCGCCGACGGCACGATTTCCGGCGGCATGATCCCGAAGGTCGAGACCTGCATCGACGCTATCAAGGCGGGTGTCCAGGGCGTCGTCATCCTCAACGGCAAGACGGCTCACTCCGTGCTGCTCGAAATCTTCACCGAGCACGGCGCCGGTACGCTGATCGTTCCTTGATAGGGTTCAGGCGCTCCGCAAGAGAATTGTGGAGCGCCGCCAAGCCGTTCAGGACGGCCGGTAGATGGCTTCGGCCTCGCTTTTCAGCATTCCCATGACCGATCGGTAAGGCGCCGGGCCGTAGCTTATGCGGCTGACGCCCAGCCTTGCCATCGTCTCGTTATCCGGCGTGGTCGGACGCACCATGATGTTGACGGGCAGAGGCGAGCGTTCGCAGAGCGCGCCGATCAATTCCGGATCGACCAACCCCGGCGCGAAGAAGCCGCTGGCACCCGCTTCCGCGAATGCATCGGCGCGACGAAAGGCGTCATCAAGCAGGAGCTGATGATGCGCCGTATCGCTTTCCTGCAGGAATAGATCGGTGCGGGCGTTGATGAACAAGGGCATCTCGCGGCGATCGGCCATGTCGCGGATTGCTCGGATGCGCGCCACCTGCGTCTCGATGGGATGAACGCCCTGGCCGCCGATCACCTGATCCTCGAAATTGATGCCGACGGCGCCGTGATCCATGATCTTTTCGACATTGGCGGCGACGTCTTCGGGTTCGACAGCATAACCGCCCTCGAAATCGACCGACAAGGGCAGCGGGCTCGTCACCGAGATCAGCTTGGCGGTCACCGCCAGCAGCGACAGAGGTATCGCCTCGCCGTCGCCGAAACCATTGGCCGCGGCAACCGACCAGCTTCCCGTCGCCAGCGCTTTCGCGCCCGCTTCCGTGACAGCCTTGGCGGAACCCGCATCCCATATATTGAACAGGATCACCGGCTCACCCTTGCGGTGCAGCCGCGCGAATTCCTGCGCCTTTTCCACCTGACTCATCGCATCCCCTCCGAAAAGCCCGGCCGGGCGAATTCCTCTCCATGACCCCGAGAAAGCGTAAGCCCTCCCTCACACGGAAAATAGAGTAAAAGCCCGGAAATCAATAGTAAAATCATAGCCGGCATTGAAGTAGACGGCAATCTCCTCAATATGGTCCGCATGTGGCGGCATGCATATTTTCCTTCCCCTTCCGGGAGAGGGCGTGCGATAAGCTCTCCATGAGCCACGCAAAAACACTATCCGAGCCATCAGATTTCTCCCATATCCGCGATTGGGTGTTCGATCTCGACAACACGCTCTATCCGCATCATGTCAATCTCTTCGCGCAGATCGACAAGAACATGACCGCCTATGTCTCCGCCCTCTTGCAGATGGAGCGGGAAGATGCGCGCAAGCTGCAGAAGCAATATTACCTCGAGCACGGCACGACCTTGCAGGGATTGATGATCCATCACGGTATCGATCCCAATGATTTCCTGGAAAAGGCGCATGCGATCGACTATTCGGCGCTGATGCCGCAGCCGGAGCTGGCCGCCGCCATCAGGGCGCTGCCGGGACGCAAGTTCATCTTCACCAATGGCAGCGTCAAACATGCCCAGGCAACGGCGGGCGCGCTCGGTATTCTCGACAGTTTCGACGACATTTTCGATATCGTTGCGGCCGACTACGTGCCGAAGCCCGCAGGCTCGACCTATGACAAGTTCATGAGCCTCAACCGCGTGGACACGAAAAGGGCGGCCATGTTCGAGGACCTGCCGCGCAATCTGACCGTACCCAAGGCGCTCGGCATGAAAACCGTGCTGCTGGTGCCCCAGAACCTCGAGACGACCGTCGTCGAATGGTGGGAGCGCACCACGGGCGAGGACGATCACATCGACTATGTGACCGACGACCTGACGAGCTTCCTCAAGGCGTTGATTTAAACACTCATCTGGGCGGGGTTACGAAAGTTTCATCCGCCTTACAGAGGTTTAATTGGTCGTTTTCGACCGCCAGCCGTATCGTTTGACCATTCCTCGACACGAAAGGAAAAACGATGAACGGGAAAAAATTTCTTCTTGCGGGACTTTCCGCCGCCCTTCTGGTGGGTGCTGCCGCCTAGGCAAGCTTTGCAGCGCAGGGCGACGAGGCACGGGGCGGGCATGGCGGACGCTGGCATGGACCTCGTTTTTCGCCGGAAATCGTCTATGTGCGCATGCTGAAGCAATTCGGCCAGCCCGGCGACACGAAGGTCACCCGGGACGAAGTGAAGGCCGGCATCGACAAGATCTTCGACCAGATCGACGCCAACCACGACGGCGAGATCACCCCCGGTGAATTGCGCGCCTATCGTCAAGAACGCATCAAGGAATGGAAGGCCGAACGCGCCAAGGCAGATGGCGATCAGGGCAATAATCAGGCCCAGAACGATCAGAGCAAGGGCGATGAAGCTCAGGCCGATAACAATGGCGACAACAACGGCCCCCGCCATCACAGGCCGCATGGCCGCTTCAAGCACGAAGCAGGCATGATGCGCGGAATGATGATGTTCCATCGCATCGACAGGGATGAAAACGGCCAGATCAGCAAGCAGGAAGCCGAAGACGCGGCCAACAAGCTCTTCGACCGCATGGATCACAACCATGACGGCGTGATCTCGCTGGACGACATGCCGAATCGTCCGCTGCTGTAAACCGGTCGATCAATCCGATCCGAGAGCCCGCCTCGCCTCCGCGACGGCGGGCTTTTCGTTGTCAGTGCCCGTTATCGTGCTCGTAGAAATCCGCGACGATCTTCCAGGCCTCGTCGGCGGTATCGACGAAGCTGATCAGGTTGACGTCGTCGGGCGCGATGGTGCCGAATTCGGCCAGCGCTTCGAAATTGACGATGCTGCGCCAGAACTTCTCGCCGAAAAGAATGAGTGGCAGGCGCTCCATGCGGCCGGTCTGGATCAGCGTCAGGCATTCGAACAATTCGTCCAGCGTGCCGAAGCCGCCCGGAAATACCGCGATCGCCTTGGCGCGCACCATGAAATGCATCTTGCGGATCGCGAAATAGTGAAAATTGAAGCTGAGTTCCGGCGTCACATAGGCGTTCGGCGCCTGCTCGTGCGGCAGCACGATGTTGAGGCCGATCGACGGCGCTCCTTCTTCGGCCGCACCGCGATTGCCTGCTTCCATCACGCCCGGGCCACCGCCGGTGACAACGACATATTCGTGGAAGTCGAAGCCGGCGGAATAGCGGGAGCAAAGCCGGGCGAACTTGCGCGCCTCTTCGTAGTACACAGATGCGGCCTCGAGATTGGCGCGCTGCACCTCGTTGCGGGCGGCCCATGCATTGGTGCCAGGCGCGGGAATGCGCGCGCCTCCAAACATCACGACGGTCGAAGTGATGCCGCGTTCGGTCAGATACATTTCGGTCTTCAGCAGTTCGAGCTGCAGGCGGATCGGCCGCAGTTCCTCACGGCAGAGAAAATCCTCGTCCGCATAGGCAAGCCGGTAGGAAGGCGACATCGACTGCGGCGTGCGCGGCACGGACTCGGCCCGCTTCTTATCCGCCGAGCTCGTCTTCAACGGGTCCCAAACCCCGTCCTTACGCCTCAGCCTGCCGTTCTTCGCCTTGCTCATCTATTCATGCCTTTCGAAACGATCATGACGGGCCGTGCCCGCCCTTGGACGAGAACGGCCAAGCTCTTGCATATGCCCCTACAACGCCTTGAATCCAAGCTCAATCGGCGCGGAAAAGACATTCCATTTTCAAACTCCATGCTATAGGACCAATCGACCGCTTCCGGACCCTTGCCGGAAATCACGATAGGCTCTGACGTTTTAAGGAATTCCCATGAGCGCTAACGATCTCGCCTCCCTCGAAAAGTCCATCGAGGCCGCCTTCGACAATCGCGACAATGTGAACACGTCGACGCGCGGCGAAGTTCGCGACGCCGTCGAAACGGCGCTCAATCTCCTCGATAGCGGCCAGGTTCGCGTGGCCGAGCGCGGTGCGGACGGCAACTGGACCGTCAACCAGTGGCTCAAGAAAGCGGTTCTGCTCTCCTTCCGCCTGAACGACATGAAGATCGTCGAAGGCGGCTCCGGCGGCGCTACCTGGTGGGACAAGGTTCCCTCGAAGTTCGAAGGCTGGGGTGAAAACCGCTTCCGCGAAGCCGGCTTCCGCGCCGTGCCGAACGCCGTCGTGCGTCATTCCGCCTATATTGCCCCCAACGCCATCCTGATGCCGTCCTTCGTCAATCTCGGCGCCTATGTCGGCGAGGGCACCATGGTCGATACATGGGCGACCGTCGGCTCCTGCGCGCAGATCGGCAAGCATGTGCATCTTTCCGGCGGCGTCGGCATCGGCGGCGTGCTGGAGCCGATGCAGGCCGGCCCGACGATCATCGAAGACAATTGCTTCATCGGCGCCCGCTCCGAAGTCGTCGAAGGCTGCATTGTGCGTGAAGGCTCCGTGCTCGGCATGGGCGTCTTCATCGGCAAGTCCACCAAAATCGTCGATCGCGCCACCGGCGAGATCACCTATGGCGAAGTTCCGCCATACTCGGTCGTCGTCGCCGGCGCGCTGCCGAGCGGCAGCACCATGGCGAACGGCCAGCCGGCCCCGAGCCTTTATTGCGCCGTCATCGTCAAGCGCGTCGATGAAAAGACCCGCTCGAAGACCGGCATCAACGAGCTGCTGCGCGATTGATTCTCTAATTTTTGGAGGCGCGATTGTCATATCGCGCTTCCCTGATGCTTGCCGGGTGAGCATGGCTGTGCGATTGCTGGAATCGCGGCAAAGATTTTCGACTCGTCGCCGATCCTTTGCCATCGCTTTGCCATTTCCCGCCGGATAAGTTGCCTCCGATGACCGTTACCGATCCCGTCTCCAATCTGCAGACCCTCATTCGCTGTGCCTCCGTCACCCCAGCCGAAGGTGGCGCGCTGACCGCGCTTGCCGACATGCTGTTGCCGCTTGGCTTCAAGGTCGAGCGCATGACGGCGAGCGAGCCGGGAACGCCCGATATCGAAAACCTCTATGCGCGGCTCGGCACGGATGGGCCGCATCTGATGTTTGCCGGGCATACGGATGTCGTTCCGGTCGGCGATGCCGCTTCCTGGAGCCATCCGCCCTTTGCCGCCGAAATCACCGATGGCGAGCTTTTCGGCCGCGGGGCCGTCGACATGAAGGGCGGTATTGCCTGCTTCGTGGCGGCCATGGCGCGCCATATCGAGAAGAACGGCAAGCCTGCCGGCTCGATCTCCTTCCTGATCACCGGCGACGAAGAGGGACCGGCGATCAACGGCACGGTCAAGCTGCTGCAATGGGCGGCCGAGCGCGGCGAGACATGGGATGCGTCGCTCGTCGGCGAGCCGACCAATCCAGACCGGCTCGGCGATATGATCAAGATCGGCCGACGCGGCTCGATCTCCGGCTTCATTACCGTTCACGGCGTGCAGGGCCATGCCGCCTATCCGCATCTCGCCGATAATCCGGTGCGCAGCATCATCAAGCTGACGGAAGCGCTGCTCGACCCGCCCTTCGATGCCGGCACGGACAGTTTCCAGCCGTCCAACCTCGAAGTGACGAGTATCGACGTTGGCAATACCGCGACCAACGTCATTCCCGCCAAGGCGACCGCAGCCTTCAACATCCGCTTCAACGACACCTGGACCGCCGATACGCTGAAGGCTGAAATCATTGCACGCCTCGATGCGGCGGCGGCCGACGAGACGCTGCGCCCCGGACGGACGCCGGCAAAATACGACATCATCTGGTCGGAGCGGCCGAGCCACGTCTTCCTGACGCGCAATAATGCGCTGATCGCCTCGCTTTCTGCCGCCGTCGAAAATGTCACCGGTCAAAGGCCGACGCTTTCGACCACCGGCGGCACCTCCGACGCCCGCTACATCAAGGACTACTGCCCTGTCGTGGAATTCGGTCTCGTCGGCCAGACCATGCATATGGTCGATGAACGGGTGGCACTCTCGGATCTCGAAACGCTGACCGAGATCTACCAGACCTTCATCCAGCGCTGGTTCGAGAATGCCGACCTTTAGGGAAGTCCAATATTATCTGTCCGGCCTATGGCTGCTGATCCGCATGGATGCGCGCGGCTTTCAGTATCTGGACATATCGGACCGCGGCATGCTGCGCTCCTTCTGGGCCATCCTTTGGAGCCTGCCGTCGATCGGCATTTCGTGGCTATGGTGGCAACAGGCCTATCTGACCGCCATGCCGCCCGAAACATCGACCGGCCTTGCCTTCTTCCTGCGTCTGGCGCTGGTCGAGGCGGCGAACTGGCTGATACCGCCCATCCTCGCCGGCATACTGCTTTTGATCTTCCGCTTCGGCGACAAGTTCACGCCGATCGTCGTTACCGTGAACTGGCTTTTCGTGCCGGCGAATTATCTGAATGCGCTGCTCGTCGCCATGATCGTCTTCGTCCCCGGCTCGAAAGGCTTGGCAGCACTTTTATCGCTGGCGCTGACCATGGCTACCATCTTTGCGCTGGCGCGCATCCTCAGGATGATCTGCGGCACGCATCCGCTTTTCGTCGGTACGCTGACGCTGATGCTGCTCATTCCAAACCTGCTGCTGACCGATTTCCTGCAGCGCTTCCTCGGGGTCTATCCGCCGATTTGAAGCAGTTGTCGCGGGACTACGACAGATCCTCGCCGTCATCGGCATTTTCGCCCTCGCCAAGCAAGCCGGCGCCATCGCGATAATCCACTTGCATGAAGTAAAGCCCGTCCGGCGGGGCGACGGGGCCGCAAGCCTTGCGATCCCTGGCTCCCAGCGCCGCACGCACATCGTCGGGCGTCCATTTGCCCTCGCCCGCCAGCTTCAGCGTGCCGGCGAAGGACCGGATCTGATTGTGCAGGAAGCTCTGCGCCGTGGCGCGGATCTCGATGAGTTCGCCGCTGCGCGTCACATCCAGCCGGTCGAGCGTGCGCACCGGGCTGTTTGCCTGGCAATGCGCCGAGCGGAAGGTAGTGAAATCATGCAACCCCACAAGGGTCTGCGCCGCGGCATGCATGACCTCATGGTCCATATCCTTCGGCACCCACCATGCACGGCCCGCTTCCAATGCGAGGGGGGCGCGGCGGGCGATGATGCGATAGAGATAGTGACGGCGGATGGCCGAAAAGCGCGCGTCGAAGCGCGCGTCGACCTCGACGATATCGAGAATGGCGACCCGCTCTCCGGCCATCCTCAGATGGGCATTGAGCGCATTGCGCAGCGTATAGGTCTTCCATTCCTTGGAGAGGTCGGCATGCATGACCTGACCCATGGCGTGCACGCCGGAATCGGTACGCCCCGCTCCACGGATCGAAACCGTTTCGCCCGTCAAAGACAGGATGGCGCCTTCGATGGCGCCCTGGACGGAAGGACCGTTCTCCTGGCGCTGCCAGCCGACATAAGGGATGCCGTCATATTCGACGGTCATTTTATAGCGCGGCATCAGGCCTGCTCCGAGGCGAGCATGGTGCCCGGCGCGATCGGTGTGCCGCGCAGAAAATCGGCTGCCGGCAGCGGCTTGCCGCCGGCCTTCTGCAGCTTCGTCAGCCTGATGGCGCCGGAGGCGCAGGCAATAACGAGATCATCCGTCAGGACCTGGCCGGAGGCTCCATTGCCATCTGCCAATTGCGAACCCAGCACCTTGATGCGCTCGGAACGGCCGGCGATTTCGGCTTCGAACCAGGCGCCAGGGAAAGGCGACAGGCCGCGAATGTGATTGTGAACCTCGGCCGCCGGCTTGCCGAAATCGATGCGGGTTTCGCCCTTGTCGATCTTTGCGGCATAGAGCACACCTTCGGACGGCTGGGCGGTCAGCGGCAATTCGTTATGCTCGAGCTTGTTCATCGCTTCGGCCATCGCCTTCGCGCCCACGAGCATCAGCCTGTCATGCAACTCACCTGATGTCATGGTGTCGCCGATCTCGACTTCACGCGTCAGGGCGACCGGCCCGGTATCGAGCCCCTTGTCCATCTTCATCACCATCATGCCGGTCTTGGCGTCACCGGCCATGATCGCACGCTGGATGGGAGCGGCACCGCGCCAGCGCGGCAGCAGCGAGGCATGGCCGTTGTAGCAGCCAAGCCGCGTGCCGGTCAGGATCGCTTCCGGCAGCAGCAGGCCATAGGCGACGACGACGGCGACGTCGGCTTCGAGATCGCGAAAGCGCTGGCGCTCGTCGGGATCCTTGAAGTTGACGGGCGTGAAAACCGGCAGGCCCAGCAATTCGGCCGCCTGATGCACCGGCGATTTCTGCAGGTCGAGCCCGCGCCGGCCGCCGGGACGCGGCGGCTGTGTATAAACGGCACGAACCTTATGTCCGGCATCGATCAAGGACCGCAATGTCGGCACGGAGAATTCGGGCGTTCCCATAAAGACGATGTTAAGCGACATGCGATCCATCCGGCTAAGATATCAGGTTTCGATTGACCCGGCAGCGACTGCATATGCCATCGAGGTCAAACGCTAGAGCATGATGCCGAAAAGTGTGATCGGTTTTCGGGCGACATCATGCTCTACTTTTTTGATTCTAGAGCGGATTCAAATTTTAGGTCGAACAGACCTAAAATCATCCGGCTCTAGCCGCCTTCAAACGGGTTTATGAGCTCGAGATCAAGCCCTTCGAAGTCTTTTGTATTGCGCGTCGCCAATGTCGCGCCGTTGGCATGGCAGATGGCGGCGATCATGGCGTCTTGTACGGAAATCTGATGCCCCGAGCGCTCACGATGCGCGCGAATACGTCCCGTCTCAATAGCGGAATTATGATCGAACCGAAGTATCCGGCCTTGGAACGACGCAAGCAGCGCATTGAAAATTCGCGTGTAGCGGTCAGATCCTGTGCGAAGTAAAAAGCGCTCCGCACCGTAGGATTGCTCCATCACCACGACATCGCAAAGATAGAATTCCGTGCTCGACCGAGCCTTCATCCAGATGGCAACATTTTGATCGGGTGCAGGTTTTTCCAATTCGGAAATGACATTCGTATCGAGGAGGATCATTCAAAGTCCTTGACCGGACGGCCGAAGTCCTTCTTTCGCTCGGCTTCGATCTCATCCATGATACCGGCATATTCCGTTGCCGCCGCATGGTCGCCGTCATAGAGAATTGGCCTCAGAAGATCCCAGGCAGACAATCGGGGGCTCTCCGTTGCGGCTTTCTCTGCGATCAAGGCCTTCTGCAAAAGTTCTTTTGCCTCTTCCGAGAGGCTGCGCCCAGCATGCTTTGCCCGTGCTGCGATATCCTGTTTCATCGGCTCGGAAATATCGCGAATTAAAAGGTCACTCACGCGCGCCTCCATTTGATATCAATGATATCATAGGCGCTTCAGGCCGATCTTTCAATGGCTGGGGATCAGAGAGCCTTGCCCTTGGCCGCCTTGGTGAATTTCTTGATCACCATGTCGCGCTTGAGGCGAGAGATATAATCGATGAAGAGCACGCCGTTCAGGTGGTCGATCTCGTGCTGCACGCAGGTTGCGAGCAGGCCTTCGGCTTCCGTGATCTGCTCCTTGCCGTCGCGGTCGAGATGCTTGACGGTGACGCGCGCGGGGCGCTCCACTTCGGCATAGTAATCCGGAATGGAAAGGCAGCCCTCCTCATAGACGGAACGCTCGTCCGATGAGGTGACGATCTCCGGATTGATGAAAACCAGCGGCGTCTTCTCTTCGCCTTCGCGCGCGATGTCGATGACGAGCATGCGGCGGGGAACGCCGATCTGGATCGCTGCAAGGCCGATGCCCGGCGCGTCGTACATGGTTTCCAGCATGTCGTCGGCTAGGCGCTGAGTTTCGGTATCGATGCGCTCGATTGGCTTCGAAGCCTGGCGGAGCAGCGGATCGGGCAAAATGATAAGTGGCTTGATCGTCATGACGTTTCCCATAACGCATCTTGTTGTGCGATGGAATCGTGAAGATGGCGGCGAGCGCGTGTTTTTTCAACGACGGCCATCTGGATCGGCGCAAATGACCGCAAAATTCTGTTCACGTTTTGATCTGGATATTTACGGCAATTTTGCTATGGTGCCGATAAGAACGTCACCAGCGCGCCAGGTTTCATGTCCTTCATCATCTTCGGCCAAGCCATTTCCACGGTCCAGGTTCTGACCGGCCTCGTCATTCTGCTTATTATCGCAGTGATCGTCCTTTTCGTCCGCGGCAAAGCACGCGCGGAGGACGATATGCTCGACGCCGAACATACGATGGCGGCGCTGCTGCGGTCGCAGGCGGAAATGCAGGGACGGCTTGCCACCATGGCCGAAGTATTCGGCTCCAGGCAGGCCGAGCTCAACCAGGCCATCGGCCAGCGTCTCGACGGCATGTCGCAACGGGTGACAGCGACGATCGGCGAGCAGACGCGCTCGACGCATGAAAACCTGCGCCGCCTGCAGGAAAGGCTCGCCGTCATCGATGCGGCGCAGACCAATATCCAGACGCTGGCAAAGGATGTCGTCGGCCTGCAGGCCATTCTTTCCAACAAGCAGACGCGCGGCGCCTTCGGCCAGGCGCGTATGGAAACCATCATTGCCGATGGACTGCCGATGGGCGCCTATGCGTTCCAGCCGACCCTTTCCAACGGCTCGCGGCCGGACTGCACAGTTCGAATGCCGAACGGCTCGCCGCCCCTCGTGATCGATGCGAAGTTTCCGCTGGAGGCCTGGAATGCCATTCGCGCTGCCGCCACTCCTGAACATGGCAAGATCGCCGCGCAGCAGTTCCGCCGGGATCTGGAACTGCATATCCGCGATATCGCCGAAAAATATCTCATCCCGGGCGAGACGCAGGATACGGCCTTTCTCTTCGTGCCGTCCGAGTCGATCTTTGCCGAGATCCATGAGAATTTCGAGGCGATCGTTCAGAAAGCCCAGCGCGCGCGCATCGTCATCGTCTCGCCGTCGCTGCTGATGCTGTCGATCCAGGTCATCCAGGCCGTGCTGAAGGACCAGCGCATGCGCGAGCAGGCTCATGTCATCCAGAGCGAAGTGGCGCATCTGATGGACGATCTCTCACGGCTGGACGAACGCGTGCGCAAGCTCCAGGGCCATTTCGCCATGGCGCAGAAGGATGTCGACATGATCGTCACCTCGGCCGACAAGTTGGCAAGGCGCGGCGAGCGGATAGAAGCACTGGAATTCGAGACAGCGAAAGAGCCGGCAAAAGCGCGTGCCGAGGACAGGCCCAAGCCTGCCGACAACCGCACCAGCCAACTCAAGCTCAGGGTAGTTGACGAGGACTGATCGCTTCGGGCAGTGTCGCGCCCAATCGACGCGTGACCCACAAAGGCATAATGCGCCTTTGGGCAGGGTCATGCGAGATCAACAGCCAGGGCAGGACACCGCATGATTACTATTTTCGGCTCCATCAACATGGACCTCATCGCCACCACGGATCGTTTGCCGAAGCCGGGCGAAACCGTCGCCGGCAACGGCTTTTCCACCGCCGCCGGCGGCAAGGGTGCCAACCAGGCGCTCGCCGCGCGCCGCGCCGGGGCAACCGTGCGCATGAGCGGGGCAGTCGGCAATGACGGCTTTGCGGAGCCTGCGCTTGCCTTGCTCGATGCGGCCGGCACCGATCTTTCCGCCGTCAGGCGCGTGTCCGAGCCGACCGGCACGGCCCTCATCCTCGTAGGGGGCGACGGCGAGAACATGATCGCCGTCGTTCCCGGCGCCAACGGCACGAATGCAGCCGAGCACGTCATTGCTGCTATCGCCGCATTGAACCCCGGCGATACGCTGATGCTTCAGCTCGAAATCCCCGTCGCCGCCGTCGAAATGGCGCTGAATGCAGCGAAGGCGAAGGGCGTGCGCACCGTGCTCAACCTCGCGCCCCTGATCCCGGAGGCGGCGCGCCTCGGGCGGCTTGCCGACATCGTCATCGCCAACGAAACGGAATTCGAAAGACTGGCAGGGCAAGACAACATGTCGGAGGCCGAGCGTGAAGCAGCCCTCGTCCGCCTGCACGGCGAAACTGGGCAGACCCTGATCGTCACGCTTGGCGGCGACGGCGTCATCGCCATCCGTGACCGCGAGCTTTCGCGTGCCAAGGGCCTCGTCATCGAACCGGTCGATACGGTCGGCGCCGGCGACACCTTTTGCGGTTATTTTGCCGCGAGCCTCGATCAGGGCCTGGATTTTGAGACCAGCCTGCGCCGCGCCGCCGTCGCCGGTTCGCTGGCCTGCCTGAAGCCGGGCGCGCAGCCGTCCATCCCGGTTGCAAGCGAGGTTGCCGAAAAACTTTAAGGGTAAATTTCGTGGACCTTGCGAAGCGCAATTAATTAAATTTTTGCGCTTCCATATCATTCTCCTCGGGCCTGGCGCGTATGGCCTTCCGGCTGCGGCAGGAATTTTAACGGCGGTCCCATGACAGGGCCATCCTGCGCCGACCTTGCATCTGGATAATGTCTATCCGACGCATCGCTTTTTCGAGGAAATGATGTTCATCTTTCGTATGAAGTCGCTTGCGGCCAAGCTGATCTTGGTCACTGGGCTAGCGATTGCGCTCGTGTTGCTGGTTTCCAACTTTCTATTGATTTCCCAGACTCGCGATCGCGTCGAGGCATTGACGATGGATCAAGCCAATACCGAGGCTAAATCTATCTCCAACGAAATCGCCGCCAATGTCGGCGAAATGGCCAGCGCCGCCCGCTCCATGGCCGCCATCATAGGCCGCGGCCACGAAGGTCATAGCTTCGACCGCAAGGGCATGATCAACATCCTCAAGGCGAATGTCGAACAGAACGCCTTTGCCTTCGGCAGCTGGTTCTGCGAACAGCTCGGCGCGCTTGACGGCAAGACGACGGAGCTCGCAAACAACAAGGATGAAGGTGTCAACGACAAGGGCGCCTTCACGCCCTATTGGTCCAAGACCAAGGACGGCGGTATCCAGTACTCCACCTTCGACAATGATTACACGGCCGCCTGGTGGAAGCTCGCCGCCGACAGCGGCAAGGGTGCGATCACCCCGCCCTATCTCGCTCAGGGCACCGACGTCCCCACGACCATGAGCTCGATCGCCTATCCGGTAATGTCCGGCGGCAAGCTGATCGGCGTCGCCGGCGTCGACATCTCCCTCGCCTCGCTTTCCACCAAGCTGCAGAAGCTGCAGCCTTTCGGCACCGGTCGCGTTCTCTTGGTTTCCCAGGACAACAAGTGGCTCGTTGCGCCGACCCCGGACCTGCTGATGAAGGATTATAACGGCTCGGGCGCCGATGTCATCAAGGCGGCGCTGACCTCCTCTTCCGCAAACGTCCTCAGGAACCTTTCGGAAAACGCCAGCGAGGAATTCGATCGCGTCGTCTACCCCTTCGCCGTTCCGGGCCTCAATGCGACCTGGGTCGTCCTCATCGATGTGCCGCATAGCGCGATCGCAGCGCCGGTGCGTGACCAGACCTATATGATGATCGTCGCCGGCATCCTGGTGCTCGCCGCCGTCATGCTGGCTCTCTATGCCGCAGTCCGCAGCTTCGTGCAGACGCCGCTCGCCGGTCTCGTCGCCAGTGTCAACCGCCTCAGCGCCGGCAACTACGCCGAGCCGGTCGCCGGCCAGGCCCGCGCCGACGAAGTCGGTTCCGTCGCCAAGGCGCTGGAAGGCTTCCGCTTCAAGCTGGCCGATACCAAGCGCCTCGAAGGCGAAGCCACCGATCAGCGCCTGGCTGCCGAAGGCGAGCGCCGCCGTTCGGAAGCCGAACGCGGCGAGAGCGTCGCGCTGCAGCGCCAGATTGTGAGCATTCTGGGGCAAAGTCTGGCCGAACTCTCGAAGGGTAATCTCAATCAACGGATCACGGACGACTTCCCGGGCGAATACGCTCAGCTTAAGCAGGATTTCAATGCCGCGCTTGCGAGCCTCGAAGAGACCGTCCACACCGTCAATGTCAGCGTCGGCAACATCGGCAGCGGCACCGGCGAAATCAGCAACAGCGCCTCGGATCTCGCCCGCCGCACCGAGCAGCAGGCGGCAAGCCTGGAAGAGACGGCGGCGGCCCTCAACGAGCTCACCGCGCAGGTCAATTCGAGCGCCGAGAACGCCCGCACCGCCGCAAGCAGCGTCAATGCCGCGTCCCAGGATGCCGAACGTTCCGGCGAGATCGTCCAGCGGGCCATTTCCTCCATGCATGGCATCGAGCAATCGTCGCAGGAAGTGTCGCGCATCATCGGCGTCATCGACGAGATCGCCTTCCAGACCAACCTACTGGCGCTCAACGCCGGCGTCGAAGCCGCCCGCGCCGGTGAAGCCGGCAAGGGGTTTGCGGTCGTTGCGCAGGAGGTTCGAGAACTTGCCCAGCGTTCCGCCAATGCCGCAAAGGAAATCAAGACCCTGATCAACACTTCGGCGGGACAGGTCAAGGAAGGCGTGGATCTGGTCGGCCGCACGGGCGATGCCCTGCACAAGATCGCGCAGCAGGTGATGGAGATCAACGGCCTGATCCGCCAGATCTCCGCCTCCGCGAGCGAGCAGGCCATCGGGCTGAAGGAAATCAACTCCGCCATGAACCAGATGGATCAGGTGACCCAGCAGAACGCCGCGATGGTGGAGGAAACCACGGCTTCCAGCGTGACACTGGCCGAGGAAGCCCAGACGCTGAAGGCCCTCGTCGCGCGCTTCCGCACGGCAGGCGCCGCTCAGGACAATGCCGGCGCATTGCGAGCCGCCGCTCGGCAGATGCGGGCGCCCGTCTCTCCGCGAAGGGCAGCCGCGTCCGCGGCCGCACCGACGCGCAAGCCCGCTCCCCAGACCCAGGGCGCCAATGCGCTTGCCCGGAACGACTGGGAAGAGTTCTAGAGCGGGATGCCGAAAAGTGTGAGCGTTTTTCGGGCGACATCCCGCTCCAACTTTTTGATTTAGAGACGGATTCAGATTTCAGGTCGATTCGACCTGAAATCATCCGGCTCTAAGCCGGCTCAGTTTGATGAGTAAAAAGGCCGCCGGATCGCTCCGGCGGCCTTTTTCTTGGTCGCGATCAGATGGTTCGATCAGATGCGGGCGAACCGTTCCGTCAAAAGCGCGAAGAAGCCGTCAGCATCGACATCGCGCATGACCTTGGCATTGTGCTTGCGGTCAGTGACGTGCCACCAATCGACAACGGTCATGCCCACCGTCAGCTCCGACGTTACCTCGATCTCGACATTGCACTCGCGCCCCTTGAACAGCTCGGGTTTCAGGAGATAGGCGATGACAGTCGGGTCGTGCAGCGGACCGCCGTCCGAGCCGTATTTCTCAATGTCGAAGCGCTCGAAGAATTCCAGCATCTCGACCATGGCCTTGGCCGGCGGGGTGCCGACGGCGGCGATGCGGGCGACACGATCCTTGCGGGTCAGCAGCTTATGCGTGACATCGAGCGGCATCATGACGATGGGCACGCCGGAGCGGGCCACGATGTCGGCAGCTTCGGGGTCGACGTAGATGTTGAATTCGGCGGCCGGCGTGATGTTGCCGCCCTCGAAGAAGCCGCCGCCCATCATGACAAGTTCGCGCACGCGCCCGACGATGTCAGGCGCCTTCTGGAAGGCCATCGCGATATTAGTCAGCGGTCCGAGCGTGCAGAGGGTGACTGCCCCTTCCGGCTCCTTGCGCAACGTGTCGATGATGAAATCGACGGCGTGGCCCGGCTGCAGCTCCATCGTCGGCTCAGCTAGATCCGGGCCGTCGAGGCCGGTCTTGCCGTGGACATGCTCGGCGGTGACCAGCTTGCGCTTGAGCGGTGCGTCGGCGCCGGCGAAAACCTTGACGTCACGGCGATTGCAGAGCTCGCAGACGATGCGGGCGTTACGGCTCGTCAGCCGCAGCGGCACGTTGCCGGCGACCGTGGTGATGCCAAGCACGTCGATCTCCTGACGGCTACCGAAGGCGAGGAAGATCGCCGCGGCATCGTCCTGACCGGGGTCGGTATCGATGATGATTTTTCTAGGTTCGGTCATATCCGTGGCTTTCCTCCGGTAAAGATCGACAGCTTTGTCGCGGGTCCGGTCGGGCTTTGTCAAGCGTTCGAAAGCCGTGTGACGAAACGAATCGTCACGGCAAGATTCCATCTCGCACATGCGAAGATGCGATGGCTTGCACTCACAAGCGCGTACTCCCATATTAGGGACAACCGGGTGCTGAAGATCAGGTCCGGAACGGTCGCTTGACACCCAAGGACTTTGAGACGATGAGCCGGACGACTCCCTTTGCCAGCCCGCTGCTTCTGGGCTTCGACACCATGGAAAAAACGCTGGAGCGGATTTCCAAGGTCAGTGACGGATACCCCCCCTACAATATCGAACGCATGCATGCGGACCGCCTTTCGGGCGAGCCGGAGCGGTTGCGCATCACGCTGGCAGTTGCGGGCTTTTCGGAAGAGGAGCTTGATGTCAGTACCGAGGAGAACCAGCTTCTGATCCGCGGACGCCAGATCGAACAGGGCGAGCGCGACTATCTTTATCGCGGCATCGCCGCCCGGCAGTTCCAGCGCGTTTTCGTGCTTGCCGACGGCATGCAGGTGCTCGGCGCCACGCTGAAGAACGGCTTGCTCGCCGTCGACCTCATCCGGCCGGAACCGGACCGCATAGTAAAGAAAATTAACATTTCGGTCTCACAGTAGGACAACGGCCTAGAGCCAGCTGATTTTAGATCGAATCGACCTGAAATCTGAATCCGCTCTGGAATCAAATAGCTAGAGCATGATGTCGCCTGAAGGCTGCCTGCAGTTTTCGGCATCACGCTCTGGGCCGTTGGTCCCTCATACTGTGGAGGTACGAGCATGTTGTTGAAAGAAGCCACCGCCCGCCTGACCCAAACCGAGCTTGCCGATATCGGCACCGGCGAGGTCGGCTACATCAGAAAAATGGACTGGTCCGAAGTATCCCGCTGCTTCCCTGAAGCGCCGAGCATCGACCCCGATGTCGATCTGTGGGCACTTTTCGGTGCCGACGGCACGCCGATCCTTCTGACGGATAATCGCTCCAGCACCTTTTACCGTGCTGCGGAAGACGAACTGAAGACGGTCAGCCTGCACTGACCTGAAGCGTCGCCCAACGGTGAAATTCACCGTTCGCAAGGACCGCATCGAACCGGCCCCATCTGGCGATGCATGCGCATGATCCAGACCGCCTCGCGCGGCGGTCCTCACGGGATGATGCAAATATCTCGATCTGAAATTCTCGCCCGAAATTTGAGCGATCAGACCCTCTTGAAGGTCAGATAGGCGGAAGAACGCCCTTCGCGCCGAGCCTTGGCCTCATAGCGCGTGCTCGGCCAGCCCTCATAGGGCGTCAGCCAGTCGGCGGCATTCCGGGCGGTCCACTCAAAGCCGCCATGCGCATGGCAATGCTGCAGCGTCCAGTTGACATAGGTGTCGATATCGGACGCGAAGCAGAAGAGGGCTCCGGGCTTCAGGACGCGATGGAAACGGGCAAGGTTCACCTGTGAAACGAAGCGGCGCTTCCAGTGCTTCTTCTTCGGCCAGGGATCGGGATAGAGCAAGTCGATCTGGTCGAGGCAGCCGTCCGGCAACCAATCCAGCACCTGCGTCGCGTCGTCATTGTAGACACGGATATTGTGCGCGCCGGCTTCGTCGACACGCGCAAGCAGCTTCTGCATCGAATTGACGAAGGGTTCCACGCCGATGAAGCCGGTCTTTGGCTGCTCCAGCGCCCTGTGAATCAGATGTTCACCACCGCCGAAGCCGATTTCCAGGCGCAGACGCTCGGTCGGCACCGGGAAAAGATCGTTCAGCGGCTGCGGCGCCGGGGCGGAAAGATCGACGATGAACTGCGGCAGCAATACTTCCAGCCTTTCGGCCTGCTGGCCGCGCAAGGCTTTACCCTTGCGCCGGCCGAAGAATGCTTCCGTCGCCCGCGATCGGCGCTCGGTATCGATCATGCGGCTTCCCGGAGCTTTACGGCTTCCTTGAGAGCCTTGACCAGGTCCGTACGCTCCCAGGAGAAGGAACCGTCACGGCCGGCCTTGCGGCCGAAATGGCCATAGGCCGAGGTCTTGGCATAGATCGGCTTGTTGAGGTCGAGGTGGCGGCGGATGCCGGTCGGCGAAAGGTCCATGTTCTTGCGGATGGCCGCTTCAACCTGATCCTCGGTCACGCCCTTGCCGGTGCCGTGCAGGTCGACATAGATCGACAGTGGCTGGGCAACGCCGATGGCGTAGGACAGCTGGATCGTGCAGCGATCGGAGAGGCCCGCGGCAACGACGTTCTTGGCGAGATAGCGGGCAGCATAGGCTGCGGAACGGTCGACCTTGGTCGTATCCTTGCCCGAGAAGGCGCCGCCGCCGTGCGGGGCTGCGCCGCCGTAGGTGTCGACGATGATCTTGCGGCCGGTGAGGCCGGCGTCACCATCGGGGCCGCCGATGACGAACTTGCCCGTGGGATTGATGTACCACTTGCAATCGGAGGCGATCTTCAGGTCGCCGAGCGCTTCGACGATATAGGGCTCGACAACGGAACGAACCTTCTTCGAATCCCAGCTATCATCGAGATGCTGGGTGGAAAGCACGATCGAGGCCACTTCGGACGGTTTGCCGTCGACGTAACGGACCGTCACCTGGCTCTTGGCGTCCGGGCCGAGCTTGGCGACTTCGCCGTCACCCTTCTTGCGGGCAGCGGCGAGCAGCTGCAGGATCCTGTGCGAATAATAGATCGGCGCCGGCATGAGATCGGGCGTTTCCTTGCAGGCGTAGCCGAACATGATGCCCTGGTCGCCGGCACCTTCGTCGCCCTGCTGGTCGGCGGCATTGTCAACGCCCTGGGCGATGTCGGCCGACTGCGAGTGCAGGAGCACGTCGATGCGCGCCTTCTTCCAATGGAAGCCATCCTGCTCGTAGCCGATATCCTTGATGGCGCGGCGGGCGGCGGCCTTGAACTTCGAAGGATTGATGACGTCGTTGCCATCCTTGTCCTTCTTCATCAGGCTCGGCGGCAGACGAACTTCACCGGCGATGACGACGCGGTTGGTGGTGGCGAGGGTCTCGCATGCGATGCGCACGGTCCATGGGTTCACGCCGGTCTTCGTGGCCTCGCGGTAAACCAGATCGACGATTTCATCGGAGATGCGGTCACAGACTTTATCCGGGTGACCTTCGGCAACAGACTCACTCGTAAACAGATAATTCGCGCGCATGCGGGATTCCCCTCAAAGAACAAATCTCTGCTTTTGATATTCGTCTCCAGCTCGAAAAACAAGCCACACAAGGACATAAATATATCTTTATATCCCGGTCAAAGTGATAAAATTTTGCCGTAAATGCGGAAAAGGCGGCCAAAATGACCGCCTCTCGACTTTACCGGTTTTGACCTTGCTTCGAAGGGCTATTCGGCATCCGCCTCGGCTGCGAGCGCCTTGACCAGCTCGACGACCTTGCGCCGGACCTTGCCATCGGAAATTTTCACGAAGGCGCGATTGAGCTGCAATCCTTCGGACGAGGACAGAAAGTCGACGACGTAGTTAGAGCTGGACGCCTCGGCCATGCCGCCGGCGGTGGCCGAGTGATCGCCCGGTGCATCTTCGAAGAAGAAGGAAACCGGGACGTTGAGGATGCTGGAGATATTCTGCAGGCGGCTGGCGCCAACGCGATTGGTGCCTTTTTCGTATTTCTGAATTTGTTGAAACGTAATTCCCAGGCTTTCGCCGAGCTTCTCCTGGCTCATGCCAAGCATCGTGCGGCGGAGGCGTATGCGGCTACCGACATGAATGTCGATGGGGTTCGGCTTCTTTTTGTTTTCAATCATCATAATACCCTAACATAGGTTGAATTCAGGACCTGCCACCCGGTACCCTACACCACCCCTATAACGCCACGTTGCAGCCGACGCCCCCAAGGCCTCCAGTTTACGTTCGAAAGGCGGACACTAAGCACTATGCAATTTTAGGGTTTTTTGGTCAATTCACCCTGGAAATAAAACCCATGCGTGAAATCAAGGCCATGATGCCGACTACTCCGACAATCAACCAAAAGTATATTTTCCTGGCTTTGTCGTCTATACGCGACAGGGTTGCGCCACCCAAAGTGGTATCAATGAAGCCTTGTTGATTATAATCGATACCCGAAAGCACACGCCCATGTGGATCAACAAAAGCTGAAATGCCGGTATTGGCGCTTCGAATCAGCGGCAGCCCCTGCTCCACCGCCCTTACCCTTGCCTGCAGGAAATGCTGGTATGGACCTGGCGTATCGCCGAACCAGCCATCATTCGTGACGTTGAGGATGGCATCGGCCTGCTGGATCTCCGGCGTCATCTCATTCGGAAAGATGATCTCGTAGCAGATCAGCGGATAGAATTTGAGGCCATCGGGCAAGGTCAGCAGTTGTCGCTTGGCGGCCGCGGAAAACCCTCCCGGCAATTCCACGACATTCTCGATGCCGAGATAGCTGAGGATGTTTTCGAAGGGAACATATTCGCCGAAGGGCACGAGATGGGTCTTGTCGGATGCGCCGATGATCTGGCCTCGGCCGTCGATGACGTAGATCGAATTGTAGTAGCGAGGCTCGACCCCCGGCCCCATGTCTTCGACGCGGACGGCGCCTGTTATCAGGACCTGATCGTCGTCGAGCTGATCCGCAATGCGGGCAAGCGCATCCCGGTTATCGGTCAGGATGAAGGGTACGGCAGTCTCGGGCCAGACGATGATGTCAGGCCGCTTGCCGCCATTTGCCGGCGGCTGAACCGAAAGCGCCAGATGCTTGTCGAAGATGGCGGCGCGATCGGCAGCCGTATCCATCTTGGTTTCCTGGTCGATGGAGGGCTGGACGATGCGTACGACCGGCGCGGTCTTGGCATCGATGAGCGGCGCTTCCGGCTGGCCGAGCGCATAATAGCCATAGCCGAAATGAGCGGCAGCGATGAGGGCGGCAAGGCCGATCCCCGGCAGCCGCCCCTGGCGCGTACCGAGCAATGCCGGTGCCGCGAAGACAAAGACGGCAAGCACGGTGACGCCCAGAATGCCGATCACATGCGCCGACTGCATCATCAGCGGAATGGGCATGGCGCCATAGCCGATGGCATTCCAGGGAAAGCCGGTGAAGAGAAAGCTGCGCAGCCATTCGAGTATGCCGAAGCTGAAGGCGAGCGCGGCGATGCGCCCCATGCCATCGGACCACAGGATACCAGCAAGTATGGTCGCCACGCCGTAGAAAACCGCGAGAAAGGCCGGCAAGCCGAGGATCGCCAGCGGCAAGGCCCAGGCGAACTCGTCGGCGTCGATCAGCAGCGCATGGCCGAGCCACCAGAGACCTGCGACGAAGTAGCCGAAGCCAAACAGCCAGCCGGTGAAGAAGGCCGGCCACAGCCGTCCGAGCAGGCCGCTATCCGGGCCTGCGGCAACACCGTCCAGCAGCCAGACCAACAGCGTGAAGGAGACGAACATCGCCGCGAAAAAGCCGAAAGGCGGCAGCGCCAGAACGCCGATGGCACCGGCAAGAATCACAAGCAACGCACGTTTGAAACCCCAGACGAGGATCACCCGGCCCGAAAGCCATTCCATGCGCCAGCTCCGTTCAACTGCGAATCAACTGGCCGCAGTCTTTCAAAAACGGAGCGATTTGTCCCGCTCTCGCGCCATTTATTGGCTGGCGGCGTTACGCTCGGTCGGCGTTTCCTCGACGATCGTTTCCGCTGCAGGCAGATCGCGCTCCGGCGTACCCGCCTCACCTTCCAGCTTGACGGTCGGCCGGCGGCGAGCGGCATGACGCTTGCGCGTGATACGCACCCGCTTGATGCGGCGGGGATCGGCATCGAGAATGTGGAATTCAAAGCCGGGAAGCGCCTGCACCACTTCGCCGCGCACCGGAATGCGGCCGAGTGCGGAGAAGATCAGGCCGCCGAGCGTGTCCACCTCGTCGACCTGCTCGGCGATGTCGAAATCCGAGCCGATCGCGGCCGCGATCTCCTCGAGTTCGACGCGGGCATCGGCAACGAAAACGTCTTCGGAGACGCGCTTGAACATGACTTCATCGTCATCGTGCTCGTCGTCGATATCGCCGACAACCATCTCGACGATGTCTTCGTGTGACGCCAAACCGTCCGTGCCGCCATATTCGTCGATGACGAGGGCCATCTGCGTGCGGTTGACCTGCATGCGGCGCAGCAGATCTGAGGCAAGCATCGAGGGCGGCACGAACAGGATCTTGCGGATGATACCGGCCTCGGCCAGCGTCTTCTGCAGATCGACACGCGAAAGGTCGAAATTCGGCTTGGCCGAGCGCGCCGGCTTTTCAGTCGCAGGCGTGGTTGCAGCAGTGGCTGTCGCCTTGGCGCTGCCGCCGCGGCGCTTGTTTCGAGCCTGCTTAGCGACATAGGACAGCAGATCGCGGATATGCACCATGCCGCGCGGATCATCCAGCGTGTCGGCATAGACAGGCATGCGCGAGCGGCCGCTTTCCTCGAACAGGATCATCAGCTCGCCGATGGTGATGTTCTGATCCACGGCCTCGATGTCGGCGCGCGGCACCATGACATCCTCGACACGCACCTCGCGGAAGCGCAGGATGTTGTGCAGCATTGCGCGCTCATCGGGCGAAAAGGCATCATCGTCGGCCGCGTTGGTCATCAACGCGTCGGCAAGGTCCTCGCGCAGCCGGGCCGAGTCCTGTGCCGGTCGCAGGATACGCGCAGCGCGCGCCCAGAAGGAAGAATGGGATCGCTTGCCGTTGCTACTACTGCCTACCTCGTCGGAGGAGGCTGCTTCGGCTCCGTCTTTGGCCTCGGGGGCCGATCTTGTCGTAAAGTCGCTCATTGTTCCTGGTCAGACAGGGTTCAAATCAAATGGGGTCTTGTCCCGCATAGGGATCAGATAGGCCAAGACCAGCCAAAATGCGAGTCTCCAGCCCCTCCATTCTTTCGGCTTCGCTATTATTCATATGGTCGTAGCCGAAGAGATGCAAGAAACCATGCACCATCAAGTGCGTCAGATGATCGTCGAAACTCTTTTCGAGATCGGCGGCCTCGCGCTCCACCGTCTCCCTGGCAATGATGATATCGCCAAGCATCGGGCCGGGCTTGCCGCCGGGCTCAAGCGGGAAGGCCGGGAAGGACAAAACATTCGTCGCCTTGTCCTGTGAGCGCCATTCCGCATTGATCTCGCGGATCGAGGCGTCGTCGGTGAAGACCAGCGACAGTTCGGTCGCCGTTTTCGGAAAAGGCTGCTTTTCCTGCGTCTTCAAATAGGTGGCCGCAGCTCCCAGCACCCGTTCGGCCAGGACTTGCAACTGCTCTTCGGAGGGCCAATCGCCCTCCTCCACGCTGATCTGTATATCGAGTTCGGCCATCGGTTTCCGCACCGCAGATCAGATCTGCGGATCGCTTTCCTCTGCCTTTGCGGCATAGGTGGAATCATAGGCCCGGACGATGCGCGCCACCAGCGGATGGCGGACGACGTCCGTATCCTTGAAGCGGACGACGGTGATGCCCTCGACGCCGTCCAGCAGCTGCAGCGCTTCCACCAGACCGGATTTGACGCCGCGCGGCAGGTCGATCTGGCTCGGATCGCCTGTCACGATCATCCGCGAATTCTCGCCGAGGCGGGTCAGGAACATTTTCATCTGCATCGATGTCGTGTTCTGCGCCTCGTCGAGGATGACGGCGGCATTGGCGAGCGTGCGGCCGCGCATGAAGGCGAGCGGCGCGATTTCGATGACGCCCGCGGTGATGGCGCGCTCGACCTTGTCGCCCGGCATCATGTCGTAGAGCGCGTCATAGAGCGGACGCAGATAGGGATCGACCTTTTCCTTCATGTCGCCAGGCAGGAAGCCCAGACGCTCGCCGGCTTCGACGGCTGGGCGAGACAGGATGATCTTTTCCACGGCACCGCGCTCGAGAAGCTGGGCGGCATGGGCAACCGCGAGGTAGGTCTTGCCGGTACCGGCGGGACCGACGCCGAGGACGAGCTCGGAGCGCTCCAGCGCCCGCATATAGGCATCCTGGGTCGGCGTGCGAGCAATGATCGTCTTCTTGCGCGTCGAAATCTGCGCCATCGTCAACTTGGCTTTTCTCTCCATGGTCGGCAGGGTCAATTGATCGTCGGCGGCAACCGCCATGCGGATTGCCCCTTCCACGTCGGAACGCTCCACATTGCCGCCTTTTTGCAGCTTGTCATAGAGGTAATCGAGCGTGCGGCGCGCCTGATTGGTGGCCAGCACATCGCCTGCTATGACGACGGAATTGCCGCGGGCGCGGGCGTCGATGCCGAGACGCTCCTCGAGCAGCTTCAAATTCTGGTCGAATTGCCCGAAAAGTTCGCTGGCGAACCGATTATTCTCGAACGTCAGGGTGAAGTGATTGGCGTCGCTCGCGGTGCGGGGCTGGCGCGATGAAGAAGAAACCAATTCCTGTCCGTTCAAGCGGTGCGGCTCCTTGTGCCCGTCCGGAACCTAGAGCAAATCAGCAAAAAGGCTGTTGGTGCTGGTTCCGGTGATTCGTACGTTAATAATGTCACCGATTTGCGATGCTTTTGCATCAACATTCACAGATTGCAGCCAGGGAGAACGTCCAATCAACTGTCCCGGCATCCGGCCCGGCTTTTCCAGAAGGATATCCACTGTTTTGCCCACGCAGGCCTCGGCAAAAGCATGCTGCTGCTTCAGCAACAATGCCTGCAAACGCTCCAGCCGTTCGGTTTTGACCTCTTCGGGCACTTGATCCTTCAACTCCGCGCCAGGCGTACCTGGCCGCGTGGAATATTTGAACGAGAAGGCTTGTGCATAATTCACCTCCTCGATCAGTCCCAATGTATCCTCAAAATCCTGGTCTGTCTCCCCCGGGAAACCGACGATGAAATCGCCTGACAAGGCGATGTCAGGCCGTGCGGCGCGGATCCTCTCGATGAGCGTGAGGTATTCCGCAGCCGTATGCCGCCGGTTCATCGCCTTCAGGATGCGATCCGAGCCCGCCTGGACGGGCAGATGCAGGTAGGGCATCAGCGTGCGCAGGTCGCGATGCGCGCCGATCAGCCGGTCGTCCATGTCGCGCGGGTGGCTGGTCGTGTAGCGCAGGCGCGCAAGGCCGGGGATTTCAGCCAGACGATAGAGGAGATCGCCCAGGCTCCAGGCCTCGCCCTTCGGGCCGATGCCATGCCAGGCATTGACGTTCTGGCCGAGCAGCGTGATTTCGCGCACGCCGCCATCTACAAGTTTCTCAGCCTCTTCGACGATCTGAGCGACCGGGCGGGAGACTTCGGAGCCGCGGGTATAGGGCACGACGCAGAAGGTGCAGAACTTGTCGCATCCTTCCTGTACCGTCAGGAAGGCAGTGACACCGCGGGCGCGGATTTTCGCCTTTTCAGCGATCGGCAGATGCTCGAACTTGTCCTCGATCGCATATTCCGTGTCGACGACCCGCTGGCCGTCCTTGGCGCGGCGAAGCGCATCCGGCAGGCGGTGATAGGTCTGCGGGCCGATGACCACATCGACAGCAGGCGCGCGGCGCAGGATTTCCTCGCCCTCCGCCTGAGCGACGCAGCCGGTGACCCCGATCATCATCTCGCGGCCGTCGGCTGCCTTGCGCTTCTTCATCTCGCGCAGACGGCCGAGCGCGGAATAGACCTTTTCGGCCGCCTTCTCGCGGATGTGACAGGTATTCAGCAGGACGAGGTCGGCCTCTTCCATGTCCTCGGTCGGCTCATAGCCGTCGCGGGAAAGCGCATCGCTCATCCGCGTGGAATCATAGACATTCATCTGGCAGCCGTAGGTCTTGATGAAAACCTTGCGGCTGTTGGAGCCGTCGCGGGAGCCGAGCTGCAGAGCGTCGGTCGCCGGGGCGTCGAGAGTTAGGCTGTCCTTGGTCATGGCCGCTATGTAGTGGCTTTTGCTTTCGGAGAAAATGAAAAAGTTGGAATCACCTGGAAATCAGGCGATCTCGCGGCCGAGCAGCCGGCTGGCCAGCATCGCGCGGATGCGCCGGGCAACGGTAGCGCTGACTTCCTTGCGGTTGGTGCCGGCGCGATAATCCACCGCCTCGCCGAAGCAGACATCGACATCGATGGCACCGCACTGGGCGATGCCCTTCAGGTGCGGCACGAGCTCGATATCGCCGGGCCACGCCGTCAGCGGGCGATAGTAGCGGCCCATGGCCGTGCCATGGACCCGGGTATAGGCGACTGCCACGGGCTGGACATGCACGACGGCATCCGGCGCCTTCGGCAGCGCCGCGGCGGCGGCGCCGAACAGTGAGGACTTGACCTCGAGCAGCCGATTGCCGTCGGACGTGGTTCCCTCCGGAAACAGCACCATGATTTCGCCGTCTGCCATACGGTCGGCAATCTCGTTGACCTGCTTGCCGGTCTTGCGCTTCTGCTCGCGCTCGACGAACACGCTCTTCTGCCACTGCGCGAACAGGCCGAAGATCGGCCAATCCCGTACTTCGGATTTGGCGATGAAGGAGACATCGGCCACCGCCGACAGGACGAGGATATCGAGCCAGGACGAATGGTTGGACGCCAGCATCAACGGCCGGCTCGTCTCCATCCTGCCGACCACATGGATGCGCACGCCGAGCCAATAGCAGACGATGCGATGCCAATAGCGCGGCAGATAGCGCCTGAGCTTCCAGTCGAAGTGCAGGCAAAGGATCTGCAGCGGCAGCATCACGGCGCTGACGGCGCCAATGACCACGGCGGCACAGCCGATGCGCAGCCAGGTCATCAAATCATTCGCTCCTGCATGAAAGCCTTCACGTCAACCTTCGTCCTTCTTCAGCGGGATGCCGTAAAGCTCCAGCCGGTGGTCGACGAGTTTGAAGCCGTGTTCGCGGGCAACGCGCTCCTGCAGCGCCTCGATCTCCGGCGAATGAAATTCGATCACCTTGCCGCTCTTCAGGTCGATCAGGTGATCATGATGCTCTTCCGGCACGGTCTCATAGCGGGAACGACCATCGCGAAAATCATGGCGAGCAAGAAGACCGGCATCTTCGAACAGCTTGACGGTGCGATAGACCGTCGAGATCGAGATTTTCGCATCCACCTGCACCGAGCGGCGGTAAAGCTCCTCGACATCCGGATGATCGCCGGAACTCTCGATGATGCGCGCAATGATCCGGCGCTGCTCCGTCATGCGCATGCCGCGCTCGGCGCAAAGCTCCTCCAGGGATTTTACGGCGTCTTCCATCACTCGCTGTCTTCGGTCTGTTTGGACTGTGACAAGGGACCAGAGCGCCGAATTGCCGCTCTATCTATTTGTTTTGCCGCATGTATGCGACGCCGGGTGATGCCACCTGGCTGCAAAATGCTCTAGCGAAGAACACGCCGCATGACAAGCGCCGTCGACTTCTGGCCGTTTTCGCCGACATAATAGGCCTTGCGCTCGCCCACCGTCTCGAAACCGAGCTTGCGGTAGAGGCCGATCGCCGGCTGATTGCCGCCATCGACTTCCAGGAACATGGTTTCGCCGCCGCGACTGCGGGCTTCGCGAAGGGCGGCCTGCATCAGCCTCCAGCCGAGACCGGAGCGTCCGAGCTTGGCATTGACGGCGATCGTCAGGATTTCGCCTTCACCCGCCACATGCCGCGCCAGCACGAAGCCGGGAAGCGCCTTCTTCAGGATGGCGTTGGTCTGGCGGGCGACGAAGCCGAAGGTCGTTTCCTGCCCGAGGAGGCTCTGAAATTCACTCTCGTCCCAGACCCGCGGGAACCGCTCGCCATGCAGAAGCGCCACCTCGGCGCAATCCTTCAGCTCCATCGGGACGATTTCGTATTCGGCTTTCAAGGTCAGGTAGGATTCGAGCATTTCTATTGCCTGGCAACTGCGTATCCGGCCTGCGGTCTGGCATCGGGTCCGCGAAGATAAAGCGGCTTCGGCTTTTCGCCGGCAGGCTTGCCGGCGCCCAGCCGGGCGACGATGGCAATCGGAAATGCGTCTGGCCGCTCCGCCGGCGGCGCATCGCTCAACCGGGCGACGGCCGTGCCGGTGACGATGCCCTCAAAGGCGCTGGCAATCGCCCGCGCTTCGTCGATCGTCACGGCCCGAGCCTCGTCCAGCGGGTTGCCATCGGCATCGAAGCTCTGGAGATAGATCTCCTCGCGCTTGGCGTCGATGGCAGCCAGAACCGACTTGCCCGGATTCTGTGCTCGAGCAGTCGCCGCCATGACTTCGAGGGTCGTGACGCCAACTGCAGGAACATTGAGGGAGAGCGCAAAACCGCGGGCGGCTGCGACGCCGATGCGGATGCCGGTGAAGGAACCGGGACCCACGGTCACGACGACACGCTCAATCGCCGAAAGCGCCATACCGGCTTTCGCCAGCGCCTCGTCGACAACGTGCATCAAATGCTCGGCATGTCCTCGTCCGATCGTTTCCGTGACCTCCCCCATCACAGAATCACTGCCGCTATCATACACAGCGGCAGCGCAATCCACACCTGCCGTGTCGAGCGCCAGTACGATCATGTCAATTTTTCCGCTAGGCCGGGATTAGACGGCTTCGACTTCCTGCACTTCCGGGACGAAATGGCGCAGCAGGTTCTGCACGCCATGCTTCAGCGTCGCCGTCGAAGACGGGCAGCCGGCGCACGATCCCTTCATGTTCAAATAGACCTTGCCGTCGCGGAAGCCGCGGAAGGTGATATCGCCGCCATCCTGGGCAACGGCCGGGCGCACGCGGGTTTCCAGCAGTTCCTTGATGGTCAGCACGATTGCCTCGTCGCCCTCATCGAAGAACTCACCGCCGGCATCCTGCACTTCCGAAGAAACCGACGAAGAGCCCATGACCGGCTTGCCGGACATGAAATGCTCCATGATCGAACCGAGGATGGCGGGCTTCAGATGCCGCCATTCCTGACTTTCCTTGGAGACCGAGATGAAATCATAGCCGAAATAGACGCCGGTCACGCCGGGGATCTCGAAGAGGCGGGCAGCAAGCGGCGAAGCCTCGGCTTCCTCGGCACTGCGGAACTCGGCCGTGCCGCTTTCCATCACCACCTTGCCCGGCAGGAACTTGAGGGTCGCGGGGTTCGGCGTCGCTTCGGTCTGAATGAACATCTTGATCTCCATGCGGCGGGCGAACACCCTGTCCCGACTTTAGAACATTTCAAAAGAAGATAGGCCTTTTGGCCATTCCATTCAAGAGAGTGTTTCTCAAGAAATGGCACGCGCCCGTCAGCTCAGCGCGTCGATTTCCTCATTGTTCAGCGTGTCCGGAAGCACCGTCACCGGGATCGGAAAGGCGGCCGCGCGCCCGGCGATCGACGAGACGAGCGGGCCTGGGCCTTCCTTGGCGGAGCCTGCGGCAAGCACGAGAAGCGCGATATCCCGGTCATCCTCGATCACCGCATTGATCTGCTCGGCGGCCGAGCCCTCGCGAATGACGATCTCCGCATCGATACCGATATTTTCGCGCACAGCCTGCGCTGCCTTCGCGGTCGCCGACTCGGCCTCCTCGCGTGCTTCCGCCCGCATGATCTCCTCGACGCCAAGCCATTGCTGGAAGTCGCCTTCGGGGATCACATAGAGCAAGACGAGGCCGCCATTGGAATTCTTGGCGCGCCGGCCGGCATAATGGACGGCGCGCTGGCATTCGGGCGTGCCATCGATGACCGCCATGAACTTGCGGCGATGGCCTTCGAGTCGTGAAAGTCGTTTTGATACCATGCGGCGACTCTGACACCCGAAGGCGACGTTTTGCAAGCCCCCGTTTCCGAGCATGATGCCGAAAAGTGTATGCGGTTTTCGGGCAACATCATGCTCTGCTTCTTTGATTTTAGAGCTGGATGATTTGAGGTTGATCCGGCCTCAAATTATCCAGCTCTGGGCGGAAGCTTCCATTACGACATGATCAATAGAGAAAGCCGATGATGTCGCGGACCTGCTTCATGGTGACGTCGGCGCGGGCACGGGCACGAGCGCTGCCATCGCGCAGAACGGCGTCGATATGGCCGGGATCGGCCATCAGGCGGCGCATTTCCATGGTGATCGGCGAGAGCACATGCACGGCAAGATCGACCAGCGCCGGCTTGAAGACAGAGAATTGCTGGCCGCCGAACTCGGACAAGACGTCCGCCTTCGACTTGTCGGCAAGTGCCGCATAGATGCCGACTAGGTTATCGGCCTCGGGGCGGCCGGCGAGACCGGCGATTTCGCTCGGCAAGCCGTCCGGATCGGTCTTGGCTTTGCGGATCTTCTTCGAGATGTTTTCCTCGTCATCGAGCAGGTTGATGCGCGACAGGTCCGAAGCATCGGATTTCGACATCTTCTTGGTGCCGTCCCTGAGCGACATGACGCGCGGCGCCGGGCCATCGATCAGCGGCTCGACCATCGGGAAATAGGCATGCACCGGCTCGTCGCCGACAGTGATGTCGATGCCATAGCCCGTGCGACGAATATGCTCCATGTAGTCCAGATTGAACTTCATGGCGATGTCGCGCGTCAGTTCCAGATGCTGCTTCTGGTCGTCTCCAACAGGAACATGCGTGGCGCGATAGAGCAGGATGTCGGCGGCCATCAGGCTCGGATAGGCGTAAAGACCGAGCGAGGCCTGCTCGCGGTCCTTGCCGGCCTTGTCCTTGAACTGCGTCATGCGGTTCATCCAGCCGATGCGGGCGACGCAGTTGAAGATCCAGGCAAGCTCGGCATGACCCGGCACGGCCGACTGATTGAAGACGATATGCTTTTCCGGGTCGATGCCGGCGGCAAGGAAGGCCGCAGTGATCGAGCGCGTCTGGTTCGGCATGTCATCATGAACGAGCTGGGCCGTCAGCGCATGCATATCGACGACGCAATAGATGCAATCGTTGTTTTCCTGCAAGGCTACGAACTTGCGGATCGCACCGAGATAATTGCCGAGGTGGAGATTGCCCGTGGGCTGAACGCCGGAGAATACGAGCGGCTTGAATTCGGTCATGTCGTCCTCAAAAGGCTTGTGGAGGGCCCGGGCGAGCAATGCTCGACCCTTGGTTTCGAGCGGCTTATGCACGCGGGATTGGCGGGGATCAAGAGGTTATGTGGCAGAGTCTCAGGAAGAATGCTGGATCAGGTCCCAGGTGTTGCCATAGGGATCAGCAAAGACCGCCAGCGTGCCATAGGCCTCGTGGCGCGGCTCCTCCAGAAAACGCACGCCCTTTGCCTTCATCGCGGCATGATCGTGGGCGAAATTGTCGGTCTTCAGGAAGAAGCCGACGCGACCGCCGGTCTGGTTGCCGATCGCGGCGCGCTGGCTGTCGCTGGCGGCTTGAGCCAGAAGCAACGCGGCTCCCTCCCCGCCCTTCGGCCTGACGACGACCCAGCGCTTGCCCTCAGGCTGCACCTCATCCTGCAGGCACTCGAAGCCGAGAGCATCGCAGTAGAAGGCCTTGGCGCGATCATAGTCATCGACGACGAGGGCGACGAGGAAGAGCGATTGGGACATGGAGGCTCCGTGTTATTTCCTGGCATGCAGCATTAAAGACGATTCTTAGCTCGAAATAAGCGAACCTATAAAACAGGTTTGTCAGTAAAAGTCTGATCTGATTGCCCAGCGGTCCGATACTCGGAACAGATATAACGATCCGGAGTCCCCAACATAGAAGCGTCCCTTGTCGGTGCTATCGATCTGAAGACATAGCTCTGCATCGTCGGGCCAGTTTTCGCCTTGAATCCAGGTAGGCCAGCCACCAAGCTTGACGGGGCATGTCCCGCGATATTTATCGGTTTCAATCGCGTATTGGCTTTCAAAAAACCATTTCGAGTCGTTGGATCGCGCGACATTGCTTGGAATTTTGAACGCAATATCATCCCAGCTTGGCTGCTCCAGGACAGTTGAACGCCAAAGAAGCGGAAAAGTCGGAAGCCTCTGGCTTTCCCGGTCCCCGGGGCCGATGGGAACCAGATCCGAAATAGCGGAATAAGTTCGAACGACAAAGCCCTTGCCATTCTCCACGTCATCCAGCGGAACGTCTTCCAAGTCCACCCATATGTTCAGAAGCGCTACCTTTGATAATGTGCTCGGTATCTCCGGAAGCTCATCCATCCGGATTTGAACAAGTGGATGCATCAACCGTCCCGACCTCTCGCAAACGGGTATCACCTCGTCTTGTCGTCCGAGAAAGTTTCCGCCCCACCAACTTGAGGCTCTATTGTCCTTTTGCGGCTTCTCACCGCCGATTTCACCAAAGACGGCAGGCTTGACCATCTGCCGCAGTGTACGAAAGGCTGCCTGCATCTCCCGATCCGTTGGCAAACCTTCTGCTGGCGAAGCCCTCTGCTCCTTCCGCCGTCCACGAAAGTCGAAGATCGATCTCAGCCATCCCAACGCATCCATGCCGCTCACTCCGTTTGGATTAACGTAACACCTTGCAGTCAGCAACTCAGGATAGCAACGCTTGTCGTTATGGCAATCTCACTCCGTTCGATCGCGCCAAGCCACCTTCTCCCCGCATTGCGGGGCGAAGGAGACTTGTTACTCCCCGTTCACCACCTCGGCATCCGGTGCTGCAGCCTGGCGCTTGCGGTTGATGTTGCGGCGGATCATGCCGAGATCGGCGCCGCCGATCAGGAAGGCGACCACGAAATAGATTGCCATGGCGATTGCAATCAGCAGACCGAGCGTGCTCACCTTGGTCAGGAGCGAAGCGCCAGAGGCGAGATAGGGTTCCCAGCGGTGCTGGAGATAGATGATCACCCCGGTCATGACGCCGGCTGAAACAAGAAGGAGGGCGGCGCGGCGGGCGAGTCCCCATTCCCAGGTCAAATGGCCGCGGCGCAGCAAGGTCGTGAACAGCAGAACCGTGCTGATCCAGCCGGCCGTCGCTTCGGCGACGGCGATGCCGGGCGCGCCCATATAGGGAAAGAGGCTGAGCGCGATGGCGCAATTGGTGGCGACGGCGATGCCGGAGAAGCGCATCGGCGTCTTGGTATCTTCGCGAGCATAGAAGCCGGGCTGCAGCGCCTTGATCAGCACGAAGGCCGGCAGACCAAGCCCATAGATCGCCAGGATCGAGCCGACAATGAGGGTGTTTTCCTGATGGAAGGCGCGGCGCTCGTAGAGCACGCGAATGATATCGTCGGAGAGGACCCAGAGCGCCATGGCGGCCGGCAAGGTCAGGAACAGCACGAATTCCATCGAGCGGTTCTGCAGATTGGCGGCTTCCTTCAGATGGCCCGATTTCAGGGCGCGGGCAAGCTCCGGCAGCAGCACCACGCCAACGGCGACGCCGACGACGCCGAGCGGCAGCTGATAGATGCGGTCGGCATATTGTAGGGCGGCGATCGCGCCTTCGCGGCTGGAGGCAATCGCCTGGCCGATCATCTGGTTGATCTGGGTGATGCCGCCGGTGACGGCGGCGGGAATGGCGAGGATGAGGAGCCGCTTGACGTTCGGCGTGAAGTGCGGCCAGCGGAAGCCGATACTGATGCCGGCATGGCGCACACCGATATAGACGACGAGCAATTGCAGGATGCCGGCGGCGAGCACGCCCCAGGAAAGGTACCAGGCCGTCTGTAGCGGCACCGCGCCGAAATACAGCGAATAGAACAGCGCACCGATCATGACCACATTCAGGAAGATGGGCGCTACCGCAGCCGCGAAGAAATGATGCAGCGAGTTCAGCATGCCGCTCATCATCGCCGTCAGCGACATGCACATGAGATAGGGGAACATGACGGCGGCCATGCGCACCGTGATCGTGAACTTCTCCGGATCGTCGGCAAAGCCGGGCGCGATGATCCAGCGCACGATCAGCGGCATGCCCAGTTCCATGACGACGGTAATCAGGAACAGGACCGAGAAGAGAACGCCGAACACTTCTTCGGAAAAGCGCTTTGCCCCCTCGATGCCGTTCGCCTCGATTTCCTTGGCAAAGAGCGGCACGAAGGCGGCATTGAACGCACCTTCAGCGAACAGGCGGCGGAAGAGGTTCGGAAAGCGGAAGGCGGCATAGAAGACGTCGGCCATCGGCCCGGTGCCGAGGGCGGCGGCCATCAGCGTCTCGCGTGCGAAGCCGAAGATGCGGCTGCCAAGCGTCGCGCCACCAACGGTGATGAATTTCTTGACTAGGCTCATGCGGCGGAACCGGCTTTCTTCTCGGGATCTGACTTTTCGACGGCGACGCCGCGCGTGGCGGCGGGCGCGATGATGCCTGATGGCATGCGCTCGCGCATTTCATCCTCTTCGCCCGCCATGACCGCCTTCAGACGCGCGGTGATATTGGCCCGCTTGTTCTCGTTGGAAATCTTCTGCCCGACGAGATCGGTGACATAGAAGGTGTCGATGACCTTTTCACCGAAGGTGGTGATGCGCGCCGATTGGATATCGAGCGACAGGTCCGAGAGAACGGCTGTTATTTCCGACAACAGGCCGGTGCGATCGAGGCATTCGACCTCGATGACCGTAAACTTGTTGGAGAGGCTGTTGGTGATGATGACAGACGGCGGGATGACGAAGGCCTTGTTCTTGCGGCGGTTCTTCGTGCGCGTCGCGATGACCTCCGGCAGCCGCTTGCGGCCGGCCAGCACATCTTCGATCATCTTGCCGATCGTGCCGGCGCGGCGCAGCTCGTCGGCATCGTCAGGAAATTCGCGGCTGACGTGAATGGTGTCTAGGGCGCGGCCGTCCGATGTCGTGAAGATCTGCGCGTCGGCGATATTGGCGCCGGCCGCAGCGCAAGCCCCGGCGATCACAGTCAAGAGACGCGGATGGTCGGGCGAGAGCACGGTGATCTCTGTGATGGCATGGAAGCTGTCGGTACGCACCATGGTGGCAAGCACCTTGTCCGCCTTGTCCGACTGGCGAATGAACTGCGTGTGGCGGATCTGATCCTCCAGCGGCACGGACAGCAGATAAGGCTGGTAGTGCAGTTTGACGTAGGCCTTGCGGTCCTTCTGGCTCCAATCCGAAAGGGCCTGTTCCAACGCTTCGGCTGCCGCTTCGGCCCGCTCCTTGCGCGACACTTCGGAGAAGCCGCCGGCCAGCAGCAGTTCGGTCTCGTAATAGAGCGTGCGCAGCAGCTGGCCCTTCCAGCCGTTCCAGACGCCAGGACCGACGGCGCGGATGTCGCAGACGGTCAGGATCAAAAGCATCTTCAGCCGGTCGAGCGACTGCACCCGATCGGCAAAATCGATGATGGTCTTGCGGTCGGTCAGGTCTCGCGTCTGAGCGACCATCGACATGGTCAGGTGCTCGGCGATCAGCCAGACGACGAGTTCCGTCTGCTTCGGAGACAGGCCGAAGCGCGGGCAGAGCTTGCGCGCGACCTTGGCGCCGGCTTCCGAATGATCTTCCTCGCGCCCCTTGGCGATATCGTGCAGCAGCACCGCGACATAGAGCGCGTCGCGATCCTCGATATTGGGCATCAGCTTGTTGGTGAGCGGATGGATATCCTCGGCCTTGCCCTTGTCGATCTCCGACAGCACGTCGACGGTGCGGATCAGATGCTCGTCGACCGTATAGTGGTGATACATGTTGAACTGCATCATCGAGACGATCTTGCCGAATTCCGGGATGAAGCGGCCGAGCACGCCGGCCTCGTTCATGCGGCGCAGGATCAACGCGGGATCGCGCTTCGAGGTCAGGATCGCCAGGAACAGGCGGTTCGCCTCTTCGTTCTCGCGCAGATCATTGTCGATCAGGTTCAGGGAGCGGGTGACGCGCTTCAGCGCATCCGGGTGGAATTCCAGCCCGTTGATATCGGCGACGAAGAACAGCCTGATGAGGCTGACCGGATCGCGCTTGAAGACATCGGGATTGGCAAGGGCGATGCGGCCGCGATCCTCGACGAATTCGACGGTGCCGGCGATCTTGCGCGAACGGTTGGCGAAACGGCTGATGACACCGGTGAGCCCCGGGGTGGCCTTGGCCTGCTGGTCCTCGAGCGCGGCGCAGAGGATGCGGGTGAGATCGCCGACATCCTTGGCAACGAGGAAATAGTGCTTCATGAAGCGCTCGACCGCCGAAAGGCCGGGACGCGCGTTATAGCCAAGGGCTTCGGCGATATCGCGCTGGATATCGAAGGAAAGCCGCTCTTCCGCCTTGCCGGTCAGGAAATGCATGTGACAGCGCACGGCCCAAAGGAAGTCCTCGGCCTTCTGGAAAAGGCGATATTCCTGCTTCGAAAGCACGCCGAGCTTCACCAGCTCGGCGGTATCGCGAACATGGTAATAGTATTTCGAGATCCAGAACAGCGTGTGCAGGTCGCGCAGGCCGCCCTTGCCCTCCTTGACGTTGGGCTCGACCAGATAGCGGGTATCGCCGGCCTTGCGGTGGCGCTCGTCACGCTCGGCGAGCTTGGCGGCGATGAATTCCGGGCCGGTATTGGTAACGATTTCCTTGTCGAAGCGCGCCTGCAGTTCGCGCTCCAGCGGCGCGTTGCCGCAGATATAGCGGGTTTCGAGGATCGCCGTGCGCACCGTCATATCGGACTTGGCCTGGCGGATGCATTCCTCGACCGTGCGCGTGGCGTGGCCGACCTTGAAGCCCATATCCCACAGCATATAGAGAATGAATTCGACCGCCTTGTGCGTATCGCTCTCCGGCTTCGGTTGGAAGAGGAAGAGAAGATCGATATCGGATCCCGGCGCCAGCGTATCGCGGCCATAGCCGCCGACCGCCGTGACGGAGAAGGCCTCCGCCTGCTTCGGATAGACGTGACGGACGGTGAAGTCGTAGAGAATGGTGATGATCTGGTCCTGCAGCCAGGAAATCCGGTAAGCGCAATCGAGGCCGCCGCCTTCCGCGATCAGCAATCGCCGCGCCGCCTCGCGCCCCTCCTGGCTCGCCTTTTTCAACAGCGCGAGCAGAGCGGAACGCTCCTCATTCTTATCCAGTCCGCGTTTGGCGAGAGCCTCGCATTCCGCCCTCAGCGCGGAGACATCGAGAATGGTCGAAAAATCGATATGATGCGTTTCCATGCTCTGCCGATCGGCCTTCTGTTCACTGACGGCGGCCCGTTGCCGGCGCGCCTGTCTTCTCGTCTTGCATGCGCTATAGCCCCTTTGCCCGGCGATTGACACAGGCATTCTACGCCCGGATCTCTCGAGGGTAGAATGCATGGAATCGACGATCCCTATGATGTCTACCGGGCCGAAGTTGACGAAGCGTGACGGCAATCGACGCAGAAACCGGCAGTTTTAGGGCCTTGCCGGCTCGATCGCCCGCCTCAGCTCGTTCAGGCTATGTAATATGTTGCGCGACTGGGCGCCGATCTGCGTCACCATCTCGCGTTCGCATTCCCAATAGCCGGCTTTTGCGATCTTCGAGCAGATATCGGAAATGCGGCTGCAGGACAGAGTGATGTCGAGGAGGCCGCGATCGGATTCGCAGTCCGGGGGCTCACCCTCGCCGCAGATCTTTCCGCGCGCGGCAATCGGAGAGAAGCGCTCGCCGAGAATGCGGACTTCGGCGAGAAGAACTTCGAGATGCATCATGTCGTCCTTGGGATATCGCCTGTGATCAGCCGGTCTTGGTAAGGGTTTTCTTCAGCTCGTAGAGCACGTCGAGCGCGGCACGCGGCGTCAGATCGTCAAGGTCGAGTGTCTTCAGCCGCTCCTCGACCTTGGAGGGTTCTCGCCGGCCGCTCGCCTCCTCACGACGAACGGCCACCTGGAACAGCGGCAGGTCGTCGATAAGCTGGCTTGCCGGATTTTTGCGGTCGGCATCTTCAAGCCGCGTCAGAACGTCGCGGGCGCGCGCCACCACCGAGGCCGGCAGGCCGGCAAGACGCGCAACCTGAATGCCGTAGGAGCGATCGGCGGCCCCCGGCCCGACCTCATGCAGGAAGATGACGTCACCATCCCATTCCTTGACGCGCATGGTGGCATTGGAGAGCCGGCCGAGCTTCTCCGACAGGACTGTCAGCTCATGGAAATGCGTGGCGAAGAGGCCGCGGCATCGGTTGGCCTCATGCAGATGCTCGACGGCGGCCCAGGCTATGGAAAGGCCGTCGAAGGTCGCGGTGCCGCGACCGATCTCGTCGAGGATGACGAGGGAACGTTCAGTCGCCTGATTGAGGATCGCCGCCGTCTCGACCATTTCGACCATGAAGGTCGAACGGCCCCGCGCCAGATCGTCGGAAGCGCCGACGCGCGAGAACAGGCGGTCGACAATGCCGATATGGGCCGATGTGGCAGGCACGAAGGAACCCATCTGCGCGAGAATGGCGATCAAGGCGTTCTGGCGCAGGAAGGTGGATTTACCGCCCATGTTCGGGCCGGTCAGGAGCCAGATGGCGCCATCCTTGCCGTCGGCCTGCGGAGAAAGATCGCAATTGTTGGCAACGAAAGGTCCGCCGGCCTGACGGCGCAGTGCCTGCTCCACCACTGGATGACGGCCGCCTTCGATGGCGAACATGCGGCTGCCATCGACCACGGGCCGGCAATAGGCCTGCTCTTCGGCAAGCAGCGCAAGCCCGGCCGCGACATCGATCACCGACAGCGCGCGCGCGCCGGCCTTGATCGCTTCGGCAGCGACCACAACGGCGGCCACCATGCGGTCGAAGGCTTCAAGCTCGATGGCAAGCGCCTTGTCGGCGGCATTGGCGATGCGGCTTTCGAGATCGGCAAGCTCGGTCGTGGTGAAGCGCATGGCATTCGCCATGGTCTGGCGATGAATGAAGCGCGCCTTGGCTTCGCTCGTATCCGTCATCGGACCGGCATTGCCGGCGGTGACCTCGATGAAATAGCCGAGCACGTTGTTGTGCTTGATCTTCAGCGACTTGATGCCGGTTTCCTCGGCATATTGCAGCTGCAGACCGGCGATGACGCGGCGTGATTGATCGCGCAGCGCCCGCACCTCGTCCAACTCGGCATTTGCCCCATCCCTCAAGAAACCGCCGTCCCGCTTCAACAGAGGCAGTTCTTCCGCGAGTGTCGCGGCAAGCATGGCTTCAAGATCGGCAGGCAAAGCCTGCAGGCCTTTGAGCGCGGCGGCAAGTTCCTCCGGCAGCAAGGCGCCGCCGAGCATGCGCGCGAGATCGGCCGCAGCGGCCAGCCCCTGGCGGATCGCCCAGAGATCGCGCGGGCCGCCGCGATCGAGCGCCAGGCGCGACAAGGCGCGCGGCATGTCGGGCACATGCTTCAACGCCGAACGCAGATCGCCGCAAAGCGACGGCTCCTCGGTGAGGAAGCCGATCGAATCCAGGCGTTCGTTGATGCGCTGGGGGTCGGTCAGCGGCGACATCAGCCGTTCGGCGAGGAGCCGGGCGCCGCCGCCGGTCACGGTACGATCGATCGCCTTCAGGAGCGACCCATTGCGATCACCGGAGAGCGTGCGCACCAGCTCGAGATTAGCGCGCGTGGCGGGATCGATAAAGAGCGTGGAGGCGCCGCTCTCCCTTTCAGGCAGTCCGAGTGGCGGCCGTTCGGCAAGCTGGGTCTTTTCGACGTAAGCGATGGCGGCGGCGGCGGCGGCCAGTTCGGCGCGGCTGAACGTGCCGAAACCATCCAGCGTCGAGACGTCGAAATAGCGGGTGATGCGCCCCTCGGCGCTGGCGCTGTCGAAGAGCACTGCCGGCTGCGGAACGGCGGTGCGGCCGAGTATGTCGAAGACCGGCTTCAATTCCGGATCGTGGAACATCGTATCCGGCAGGATCAGTTCGCGTGGATCGATACGCAGGATATCGGCAAGCAGCCGCGAGGCTTCCGTTTCCGCCAGGCGGAAGACACCAGTCGAAATATCGATCCAGGCGAGCGCCAGCTGCGGCTCGGCGCCGCCGCGAATGCGGGTGAGCGCCATCAGATAATTGGACTCGGAAGGCGAAAGCAGTTTTTCTTCAGTGATCGTGCCCGGCGTGACGAGGCGCACGACATCGCGCCGCACCACCGACTTGCCGCCACGCTTCTTCGCTTCGGCGGGATCTTCCACCTGCTCGCAGACGGCGACGCGGAAGCCCAGTGAAATCAGCTTCTGCAGATAGTCGTCGGCAGCATGAACCGGCACGCCGCACATCGGGATATCCTGCCCCATATGCTGGCCGCGCTTCGTCAGCGTGATGCCGAGCGCGCGCGAGGCGTCGATGGCGTCTTCGAAGAACAATTCGTAGAAGTCGCCCATGCGATAGAACAGCAGCGAACCGGGATTGTTCGCCTTGATCTCGATATATTGCTCCATCATCGGAGTAGCCGAGGCGCGGCTTTCCTCCGAGGCAAGCTCGGCGGTCGAGAAAGCATCAATGCTGGCGTTAATACGTTCGTTCACGGAGGTGCAGTTTTTCCAAAAAATGAGGTGCCACCCTATCCGCGCACCGCTATAGAAGACAACAGCTATCGGGCGAGAGGGACCGGTCGCCCACAGGAGGTTTGGAGGAACTATGGCTGACAGCAAGAGCAAGTCGCGTCCGGGAACGGGGATTACCGATCAGGAAGCACTCGATTTCCACAGGAACGGCCGCCCCGGCAAGCTTGAGATCAACCCGACCAAGCCGATGGCAACCCAGCGCGATCTTTCCCTTGCCTATTCGCCCGGTGTGGCTGTTCCCGTAAAAGCGATCGCGGCCGATCCGGCCACCGCCTACGATTATACCTCCCGCGGCAATATGGTCGCCGTCATCTCGAACGGAACGGCCATTCTCGGCCTCGGCAATCTCGGCGCGCTCGCCTCCAAGCCGGTCATGGAAGGCAAGGCCGTCCTCTTCAAGCGCTTCGCGGACGTCGATTCGATCGATCTCGAGATCGATACCGAGAATGTCGATGAATTCATCAATTGCGTGCGCTATCTCGGCCCTTCCTTCGGCGGCATCAATCTCGAGGACATCAAGGCACCCGACTGCTTTATCATCGAGCAGCGGCTGCGCGAACTGATGGACATCCCCGTCTTCCATGACGACCAGCATGGCACCGCCATCATCGCCGCTGCCGGCCTGATCAACGCGCTGGAATTGACGGGCCGCGACCTGAAGACCACCAAGCTTGTCTGCAACGGTGCCGGGGCTGCCGCCATTGCCTGCATCGAGCTGATCAAGGCCATGGGCTTCAACCCGGAAAACGTCATCCTTTGCGATACGAAGGGCGTGATCTATCAGGGTCGCAGCGAAGGCATGAACCAGTGGAAATCGGCGCATGCCGTCAAGACCGACAAGCGCACGCTGGCTGAAGCGATGCAGGGTGCCGACGTCGTTCTCGGCCTTTCGCAGAAGGATGCCTTCTCCGAAGAGATGATCCGCTCGATGGCGGACCGGCCGATCATCTTCGCCATGGCCAATCCCGATCCGGAAATTACGCCGGAGGAAGTCGCCCGCATCCGTGACGACGCCATCATGGCGACGGGGCGTTCCGACTATCCGAACCAGGTCAACAACGTTCTCGGCTTTCCCTATATCTTCCGCGGCGCGCTCGACGTGCGGGCCACCACCATCAATGACCAGATGAAGATTGCCGCCGTCAACGCGCTGGCAAGCCTGGCGCGCGAAGACGTGCCTGATGACGTGGTCGCCGCCTATCAGGGCGCAAGGCCGCGTTTCGGCGCGCAATATATCATCCCGGTGCCGTTCGACCCGCGCCTGATCTCGGCCATCCCGGTGGCGGTCGCCAAGGCGGCGATCGAAAGCGGCGTCGCCCGCCGCGAAATATCGGATATGGCCGCCTATGCGCGCGAACTCTCGGCCCGGCGCGATCCGATCGCCTCGACGCTGGCACAACTCTATGAGCGCGTCCGCAGACACCAGAAACGCATCGTGTTTGCCGAGGCGGAAGAAGAGCAGGTCATGCGCGCCGCCCTCTCCTATGCCAATCAGGGGCTTGGGACGGCGATCCTGCTCGGCCGCGAAGATCTGATCGAAGCCACGGCCGAACGCGCCGGCATCGATCTCAATCGCCCCGGCCTCGAAATCGTCAACGCGCGCATTTCCAAGCGCGGCGATGCCTATATCGACTATCTCTATGCCCGGCTGCAACGCCAGGGCTACCTGCACCGCGATGTGACGCGCCTGATCCACAACGACCGCAATCACTTCGCCGCCTGCATGGTGGCGCTGGGAGACGCCGACGGCATGGTGACCGGCGTGACGCGCAATTATTCGACGGCGCTCGGAGACGTGCGACGCTGCATCGACGCCAAGCCGGGGCATAGGGTGATCGGCATATCGATCGTGCTTGCCCGCGGCCGCACCGTCTTCGTCGCCGATACCGCCGTGCACGACATGCCGACGGCCGTGGAGCTCGCCGATATCGCCGAGGAAGCTGCCGGTTTTGCCCGACGCATGGGCTATGAGCCGCGTGTCGCCATGCTCGCCTATTCCACCTTCGGCCATCCCTCCGGCGAGCGCTCCGAGCGGGTGCGCGAAGCTGTCAGCATCCTCGATCACCGCCATTTGAACTTCGAATTCGACGGCGAAATGTCCGCCGACGTGGCGCTGGACCGCAAGATCATGGAGAGCCTCTATCCCTTCTCGCGGCTCTCCGGGCCGGCAAACGTTCTCGTCATGCCAGCGTTCCATTCGGCGGCGATCTCCACCAAGATGCTGCAGGAACTCGGCGGCTCCACCGTGATCGGGCCATTGCTTGTGGGCCTCGACAAGCCGGTGCAGATCACCTCCATGGGCGCCAAGGATTCCGACATCGTCAACATGGCCGCCATTGCAGCTTACGGTGCCGGCTCCTGACTTTTGGGCTGGAACGGGCGGCCGAACAATGATGATGGCTGCCCTATGAAATAGGTGTAGAATGGGGGATGACTGAAGCTCAGCCCCTGTTCGAAGCGCTGCGCCATTCAGCGCGGCCGGATATCGTCGACGCAATCGAGCGGATGGCCCTTGAGGCATCTGACCGCAAGCTCAACCGCGTGAATGCGCTCGCCTTCGCCGGCGACCATGGCTTCGACGAAGAACAAACCATCAGCGCCTTTCTGCACGCTGCGCGCCTCGGCCTGTTCGAGATGTCCTGGAATGTGCTGTGTCCGGGATGCGGCGGCGTGCTGGATGCCAATACGTCGCTGAAGACAGTTCAGAGCGAAACCTATAGCTGCACCCTGTGTGCAGCCGGCTACGAGCCGACGCTCGACGAAATGGTCGAGGTCACCTTCACCGTCAGTCCGCGCTTGCGTCACATCGCCGCCCACAGTCCGCATGATTTGTCGCCTCATGAATATTTTCGCCAGATCTACTGGAGTTCGGGCGTCGACCTTCCGGAGGACGGCTACGAAGAAAAGGTCGATGAATTCCTGTTGGAAGCCTTGGAGCTGCCGGCGGGCGAAAAGGCTGTCATATCGCTGCAGCTGCCGGCCGAATTCGTCATTATATTTGAACCGGTTACCCATAGCGCGCAATTCATCGACGTAAAGGGCGAACCAACCAAGGAACGGCAGAGCATATCGCTCGTCTTTGATCGCACGCATCAGCACCACGACACGATCGAGCTTAGACCCGGCCCGCTGCGCATCGTCATAGAGAACCACACGGAGGTCCGCACCCTGCCGTCGGTATGCATCGCCAATGACGCACTTCACACGCTGCTCGGCAATCGCCGGCCATTCCTGACCGCCAAGCGGCTGCTTTCCAACCAGACGTTCCGCGACATATACCGGACCGATACGATCGACATCAACCAGAGGCTGAAGATCGCCAGCCTCACCTTTCTCTTCACCGATCTGCGCGGTTCGACGGAACTGTATGAGCGGGTCGGCGATCTTGCGGCCTTCGATCTGGTCAAGACGCACTTCAGCATCCTGCACGAAATCGTCGGCGCGGAGGCTGGCGCGGTCGTCAAAACCATCGGCGACGCCGTCATGGCCACTTTCCCGACGCCGGACCGGGCGCTCGCCGCGGCGATGCGGATGCGCGAGGCCATGTCGAGCCTCAACGAGGAACGCGGCAACGACGATCTACTTCTGAAGATCGGCATCCACGAGGGACCATGCATTGCGGTCAGCCTGAACGAGCGGCAGGATTATTTCGGACAAACGGTCAATATCGCCTCGCGCGTGCAGCATCTGGCGACGTCGAGCGAGATATTTGCCACGGGTGCGGTGCTGGAAAATGCCCGCGCCGCCGAACTGCTGACGACGCGCGGCTTGAAACCGCAATCGCATCATGTCGCGCTGCGCGGCATCACGGATGCGATCGATATTTTTATGATCCCCTGAGACCTATCATGAGATCTTTCAGCTTGCGAAGCGACCGGCATCCGCGCCGTAATAATTGACGTAGCGGTCCGAGATGCTGGCGATCGGCAGAACGATCAGCACATCGGTCGTGTTGAAGGCGTGGTCGACAACGGCGGTGGAACCGACCATGGCACCGAGGCGCAGATAGCCCTTGATCAGCGGCGGCATCGCCATCAGCGCTTTCTTCGGATTGACGGCTTCGACCGGCATCAGGTCCATGTTGCGGGCAAGAGACGGCAAAGCACCGACCGTCCATTCGTCCTTGGCGACGACATTATGATAGAGGAAGGACAGGGCCAGCGCATGCTGCTCCGGCAGGATGCCGGGGAAAGAGGCGCAACCGATCATCGCACCCATGCCGTGCTTCAGGGCATAGGCCCAATTGCCTTGCCACAGCAATTCCACCGTGCGCTTGTTCCGGTATGCCGGCAACACGCAGGAACGGCCAAGCTCCATGAAGCGCTTGTCCGGATGGCGGGCGAGCAACGCGTCGATGTCGAATTCCGAAGAGGAATAGAAACCGCCATTGGCCATGGCTACTTCCTGGCGCAGCAGGCGATAGGTGCCGACGATCTGGTCTTCCGAATCGCCCTCGATCGAAAGGTCCAAAACCAGAAGATGGTCGCAAATGGCGTCCCAACTATCGACATCACGCTGGCGACGCATGGCGTCATCAGGCAGTTGCGCGTTCATCTCCTCGACGAAAACGCGATAGCGGACGGCCTGGGCGGCATCGATTTCGCGCGCCGTGCGGGCAAGGCGCGTTTCTAAATTTCCGATGCGTCCGAGCACATCGCTGGCAACCGGTGCAACCGGTGCCTTTGAAGACTGAACCATTTCGCCCTGAGCTTCGCGATTCAAGATTTCGATGGACATGGCGATTCTCCCCCTACGGGCCGATATAGCGCCATAAACCAAATTCGTGCGACAGGAAAGTGACACGCAGCTTTGCTAAAAGCAAGAAGTGTGCCCATTTCAATTTTCGAATGAACACGCCGTCCCCAACTTAGCAGCGGCAATTGCCATAGGTTGAGCCATATTGCCGGCCACTATCGAGCATTGATGAGCCGGCTTCCTTAACCTTCATCCGAAGATGCGTGATGATGTCTAGGCGCGTTCGAAAACCGACCTCGACAGGCCCTGCAGCGTTGCCGACAGCTTTTCGGGATCGACAGGCTTGACGATGACGGCATCGGCCCCGGCCAGCAAAGCCTGGCGGCGGACCGAGTCGCGGCTGTCTGCGGTCAACACGACGATCGGAAGCGGCGGCAAACCGTGCCGACGCTCATAGGCCCGCAATTGCGCAAGCACGGCAGCACCCGAGCCGCCGGACATATTGAGATCGGTTACCAGCACCTCCGGCCGCGCTTCGGCGTTTTCGACGCGAACGCGAAGGCCTTCGAAATCCTCGACGAGGCGAACCCTGTGACCGGCCTTGGAGAGCATGGCCCTGACCAGCATGGCATTGACCGGGTCATCCTCACCGAGCAGGATATCGAGCGTGCGATCTTCCGCCTCCGGCGTCGTTATGCCGATCTCGGAGACCGCCTCGATAAAGGCATCACGCTTTTCCATGCCACGCATGCGGCCCCTCAGCACGTCGATCAGCGACTGCTCGCGCAGCGGCCGGATCAGCCAGGCGTCGAAAAGATCGAGCGGGTGGGTATTGCGCTCCTCCGGATTGACCAGGAAGATCTTGCGCAGGCCGGGCACGGCAAGCGCAGTTCCCTCACTAAAATACCAGGGCGCCATGCGGTGGTCGACGATGAGATCCGTCCATATCCCCTCCTCGCCCATCGGGAACGAGCGCAGCAGATCGTCCATGTCGTCGGCATCGATCAGCCTGCAATGACCGCCAAGGGTCCGGATGGTCTGCGTGATTGCATCGCTTGCGGCCCCTTCGGGCGCCAGCAGCAGGACGCGCGATCCCTTGAGCATGATGTCGCGCCATTCATGTCCACTCTCCTCGGCATCCAGGCCGACCGGAAAGGAAATGATGAACTCGCTGCCCTTGCCGCGTTCGCTGGCGACGCTGAGCCTGCCGCCGAATTCGCGCAGGATGCGGGCGGAAATGGCCAGACCCAGGCCCGTGCCGGCGCTTTTTTCCACGATCGTGCCGGCCTGTTCGAACTCGCCGAAGACCCGCGCCTGTTCTTCCTCGGTCATGCCGGGGCCGCTATCCCGCACCGATATCGTCAAATCCCGTCCCCGAAGGTCGACACGGACAAGCACGCCACCGGTCTGGGTGAACTTCACGGCGTTGCCGATGACATTGAACAGGATCTGACGCAGACGGGCCGGATCGAATTCCATGCTCTCGGGGACCTTGGCCGCGACGCTCGCAGCGATTTCGATGCCCTTTTCATGGGCCCGATGGGCTAGCATCTCGATGACGCCTTCCAGCAGGGGGCGCAAAGCCTCCTTGCGCGGATGCAACTGGAAGCGGCCGACCTCGATCGTGGAGAAATCAAGCAGGTCTTCGACCAGCTGCACCAGCGCGTGACCCGACTGGCGAATGCCCGTCAGGTAATTTGCCTGCTCCAAGGTCAACGGTGTCTGGGCAAGCAGATGGTTCATGCCGAGAATGCCCGACAGCGGCGTGCGGATCTCATGGCTGACGGTGGCGAGCAGCCGCGACTTGGCCGCGCTGTTATATTCGGCCTTCAGCCGCGCATCCTCGCGCATGCGGGCGGCCTGCCGCTCTTCCGTCACGTCACGCGCGATGCTCTGGATGCACAATTGCCCCGTCGTCGGATCGCGGAACATGACATCGTGCCAGGCAAAGATGCGCCGCCCCTCGGGCGTGGCGATTTCGGCATCCTGATGTTTTGCATCGGTGACGGCACGGAATACGAGGCCTGCCTCCTCCAGCGTCAGGCCTTCCGGCTGCGGCTTGCCGGTCAATTTGCGAAAGGTGGCGTTGGCATGGAGAATCCGGCGATCGATGCTGCGTGTGACCGCGAAGTCGCCGAGCGCATCGTGGATAGTGGCAAGCAGGCCGGTGCTTTCCCTGTGTTCCCAAAGACGGTCGTGTTCGCTTTCGCTGAAATCGGCCGCGACAATTGCAGGCTTGGGCAACGCGCGACGGGCATTGACGATGCTGACGGCGGCCAGCATGAGGGCAACAAGGCCAAGAACGCCTGCGAGCGTGAAGGGACCTCCGGCAAAGCCGATCGCAAGGAAGGCCGCGCCTGCCAGGAGACCGCCGCCATTCAGCCAATGGCCCTCCAGCCACCACGCCTTCACCGACGATACCGGCTGGCGGAACGCATCCTGCAATGGCGCGATCGGTTTCTCAAGCGACGGCTCGGTTTCGGCCGCTCCTTCGATCGGTCGCGCGTGGCCGCGGATTTGGGCTGCGGCAAGCTTTTGCTGCAGATTTGCCAGAGTGCTCATGCAATCTGGCTAACACATGCAACCTTCCCGATGCCTTCAGGGATTCGCTAGAATTTTAAACTTTTGCCTTTTTCGGCATTAGAAGCTCGTCGAGAATGACGCAGCCGGCCCCGATCGTGATGAAACTATCGGCGAGATTGAATACCGCGAAAGACCATGTCTGCGTGTGGAAGAGGATATAGTCGATCACATGGCCGTAGAGGAAGCGGTCGATCAGGTTGCCAAGCGCCCCGGCGATGATCAGGGCAAAGCCCATATGGGCCAACCAGCGATGATCGGGCGTGCGGCGCCAGAGCCACAGCACGAAGGCGACGATGACGAGCCGCATGCCGACGATGAACCAGCCGTCCATGCCTGACAGCATCGAGAAGGCCACGCCGAGATTGTATGTGCGATAGAGCGCCAGCATCGGAATAACAGGCACCATCTCCTGCAGCGGCAGCCAGTGATCGACCGTGATCTTGATGGCCTGGTCGAGAATGACCGCAACCACGATGAAGATCAGGATCGGCAGGGGCCGTGAAAACAGGGCCGGCCTCGCAGTCTGCTGTTCGGTGGTCTCGCTTTCGGTCATCGGGTCTCGCTCAGGGTCAGGATATGGCGGCGGGCCTCGAACAGCATGACTGCGGTTGCAACCGCCAGATTGAGGCTGTCGGCGCGGCCGGCCTGCGGAATGCGGGCAAGCGCGTCGGCCTCTTTCGCCAGGGCATCCGGCAGGCCGGACTGCTCATTGCCCATCAGGATGACGACGGGCTTCTTCTTGTAATCGATGGTGCGATAATCGACCGCGCCAGCCAGATGGGTGGCGACGACAGCAACGCCGGCCGTCTTCTTCCAGGCCAGAAACTCCTCCGGCGTCGCCTTGACGACCGGAACGGCAAAGACGGAGCCCATGGTGGCGCGCACGGTTTCCAGCGAAAACGGATCGGTGGTCTCGCCGACGAGAATGACGCCGGAAGCGCCGGCCGCATCGGCGGTGCGGATGATGGTGCCGAGATTGCCGGGATCGCGCACGCGGTCGAGCGCCACCCAGGTCTCGCCCGCCTTCGGCTTGACATCCCTCAGCTGCTGCCAGCGCTGTTCGAAGACACCGACCACCATCTGCGGATTGTCGCGGCGGGTAATGGAGCCGATGACCTTTTCGCTGACCTCGAGCACCAGCCCGCCGGCGGCGACCGTCTTGGCGGCGACCTGCTCGACCAGCGGCTTGCCCTTGGCGGCCTTGGCATAGACCAGTGTGCGGATCGTCCAGCCGAGTTCGAGCGCGTCGATGACGAGCTTCAGGCCCTCGGCCAGGAAGGCGCCGCTTTCCTCGCGGGACTTCTTGACCGTCAGCGCCTTGATGTCCTTGACGATCGGATTGGCAAGCGAGGTAACCTCCTTGACCTGCCCGACCTTGCGTGGGCCGTCATTACGGAAATCCTGGTTCATTTCGGCACCCAGCGGCTGAAGAGAGAGGTGGAAAGCGCCCTGCCCGGCGTGCGGCCGTCAAGGCCTGCCTCGCGGATGACGAGCTCGCCGGATTCGACAGCGCCGCCGGCACCGCGCATCGTCTCGCGCATCAGCTCATGGATCGAATAGAAGCTGGCGCGGATGGAATAGGCCGTCAGCACGAGGCCGAGCGCCTTCGGCGACAGGATCTCGCGGCAGATATCGAGCATCAGCGGCAGGTGCTCGAACAGATGCCAGACCTCGCCGTTGGGGCCGCGGCCGAACTTGGGCGGGTCGGTTAGGATGATATCGTATTTGTTGCCGCGCCGTTCCTCGCGCAGGATGAACTTCATCGCATCCTCGCAGATCCAGCGGATCGGCAGCTTTTCCATGCGCCCCAGGACCTGGTTTTCGCGCGCCCAGCCGATTGCCTTCTTCGAGGCATCGACGTGGGTGACTTCCGCGCCGGCGGCGGCGGCCACCAGCGACGCGACGCCGGTATAGCCGAAGAGGTTCAGGACCTTCAGCGGCCGTTTCGCCGCCTCGACCTGCTCCTTCATCCATGCCCAGTGCACGATCTGCTCCGGGAAGACACCGACATGGCGAAAGGCAGTAAAGCGGCTGAGAAAGTCGACGCCGAGCAATTGCAGCGGCCAGGTCTCGCCGAGCGCTTCGCGTGGGAAGCGCCAGCGGCCCATGCCGTCTTCATCCGTATCTCCGGTGAAGATGGCATCGGCATTGTCCCAGACATGAGAGGCGAGCGACGGCGGCCAGAGCGCCTGCGCTTCCGGGCGGACGATGCGATAGGGACCGTATTGCTCGAGCTTCAGCCCGTTACCGCTGTCGATGAGGTGAAAATCCCCGGCACCCAGCGATTCGAGAATAACGGGCACACGTTCAGCCGGCCGCTCGCCGCTTCGCGTCATCAGCGGGCGCTCGGGCGCCGCAGGAGCGCCCGCCGCATCGGTCACCCGTTCGCCATGATCACGCGAAGGCCTGGCATCATGCGAAGGCTTGGCTGGCCTTGAAGCATACGCAGCCTTTGCCGGCGGCTTGCCGGGCATGTCGCGCCGGGGCTTTGCCCCAAGACCGCCGGCGGCCTTTTGGCCGGGGCGGTTTTCCCTGTGTTTCACCATGCTTGTCTCAAAATTGATATGTGCGTGCAAATAGCATCTGGCCGCCACTTGGCAAAGTGCTTTCCGATCTGCGATGATCCATGCACAAAATGTCACATTGGGAGGATTGCGCATGGACATGACCGGCGAGGAGCGGATCGCGGCATCCAGGGACGCGGTGTGGGCGGCACTGAACGATCCCGAAATCCTCAAACAATGCATACCCGGCTGTCAAAGCCTGGAGAGGATTTCCCCGACGGAACTGACAGCGACCGTGAAGCTGAAGATCGGCCCGGTTTCCGCCTCCTTCAATGGCGAGGTCACGCTTTCCAATATCAATGCGCCGGAGAGCTATACGATATCAGGCGAGGGAAAGGGCGGCATCGCCGGTTTCGCCAAGGGCGGGGCCGACGTCGTCCTCAAGCAAGACGGCAACGAGACGATCCTGCAATATGAGGCGAAGGCGCAGGTCGGCGGCAAGATCGCGCAGCTCGGCTCGCGGCTGGTCGATTCCAGCGCCAAAAAGCTGGCGCAGCAATTTTTTGCCGATTTCACGGCCGCGATCAACGGTCAGGCCAACGCCTGATTGCCGCGAGCACATCTGGCGCCCATATAGCCGATCATGACATCGAAATCCGAGAGCTGGGCTGTCCGGCCCGCACGCGAACAAGACATGGGGGACCTCGCGGAAATCTATCTCCGCGTCCGCCGCGAGACATTCCGATGGGTCGATCCCGGCCGCTTCAGTCTCGAGGACTTCGCCGTTCATACGAATGGCGAGCGCCTGTTCGTCTGCGAAGACGAAAACGGCGTGGTTGCAGGCTTTGCCGCAGTGTGGGAGCCCGACGATTTCATCCACATGCTCTACATCCTGCCGGCCTTCCAGGGGCGCGGCGCCGGCAAAGCCCTGCTCGCCGCTCTGCCGGACTGGCCTACACGCCGCTATCGGCTGAAATGCCTGGTCAAAAACACGCATGCCATGACCTTCTATCGAAGACTCGGCTTTGCGATCATCGGCGACGGCGCCTCGCCCGAGGGCGACTACAAGGAGATGCGGCTTGACGGCGGCCCGTTATTTTGACGGAAGCTGGCCGGCGATCTCTTCAGCACGCGTGCGGTGCTTGTCGGCCTCCGCTTGCCAGCGGACCGCCTCCCGAGACTGACTGCGGGCACGCTTGCGGTGCTTTCCCTGATTGAACCAGGTCACCGCGGCACCGACGACCATGCCGAGGATCAGAGCGACAAACAGCAGGGCGAACAGAGGCGCATTCAGCGACAGGACCTGATCGTCCGGCCGGAACGGGTTGAGAGCCAGCGTCACGGATTGCCGGTTGGCAACGCAGAATATGATGAGGATGATGCCGAGCGGCAGCAATATCAGCAGATTGACGATCTTCTTGGCCATTGCGCAGCTCCTTTATCCGCAGCCATGGATGCCCGCACCCTGGCCGCCTTCAGCCGCAGAATAGAAAAGAGGCGGCTGAATTCAAGTGCCACCGCGTCGCGGCACAATCATGTCCGACGCTATTTCATCAGAGCATTTTCGGGAAAGCTCGGCGCGATCGGGCCGATCAGTTATCGTCTTCCTCGTCGCCGGCGCCCGGATTCAGGCGCTCGCGCAGTTCCTTGCCCGTCTTGAAGAAGGGAACCCATTTTTCCTCGACGAAGACCGTATCGCCGGTGCGCGGGTTGCGGCCGGAGCGCGAAGGCCGGTTCTTGACGGAAAAAGCGCCAAAGCCGCGAAGCTCAACCCGGTTTCCCGCAGCGAGTGCATCTGTGATCTCATCCAAGACGGCATTGACGATATTTTCGACGTCGCGGTGATAGAGATGCGGGTTGCGGGCGGCAACAATCTGCACCAGTTCCGACTTAATCACAGCTATCCCCTTAAATCATTGATTTATCAATTGGCTGCACCCTGCCAAACAGAAAGCAGGCCGTCAAGAAACAACTTATCGGTCATGATTTTCTGGAGAGCTCCTCCTTTTACAAAATCATCATAACCAAGACGATTTAGCAACCAGGAAGCGGCACCCGGCCAAAAGAAGGACGACGTTCTGTCTTCCGGCTTCCAATCGACGATCGGCAGGTCCTTCTTGACCTTGCGCGTTTCGAGATAGGCGAGGATTTCGTCCTCGCCGCCGAGCGTATCGATCAGCTTGTTCTGCAGCGCCTGCCGCCCGGTGAAGATGCTGCCGTCGGCAAGCTTCAGCACCTCCTCGCGCGGCAGCTTGCGGCGGTCCGCGACGATATCCACGAACCAGCCGTAGCTGTCCATGACCATGTTGCGGATCATGCTCTTGGCCTCTTCGCTTGCCGGATGGAAGGGCGAAGGCTCGGCCTTCAGCGGCGCCGACTTGATCTCGTCGAGGGAAACGCCGACCTTGTCGAGCAGATCCTTGACCTGCGGATACTGGAAGATGACGCCGATCGACCCGGTGATCGAGGTATCGCCGGCAACGATATCGTCGCCGGCACTCGCGATCATATAGCCGGCCGAGGCAGCGACCGTGCGAATGTCCGATACGACGGGCTTCTTGGCGGCGACGGCGCGGATCGCCTTGAAGATGCGCTCGCCGCCATAGGTGGTGCCGCCGGGCGACGAGATCGAGACGATCAGCGCCTTGACCTGGTCATTGTCGCGGATCTTCTTCAGCCGTTCGAGGAGCTCCGGATCGTCCTGAATAAGCCCGGAAATCTTGACGCGGGCAATTTGCGGGCCGCGGGTGTCGGGGAGGTCTCCGGCGACGAAGCGATAGAGCGCGAAGCCGAGCCCCACAAAGAGCAAAACGGCAACAATGCGCCAAAAACCAAGCTTACGACGCAATTGTCGCCGATCCGCGATTGCAGAACTGTCCATCACGCCTTATTTCTCCCTGCAATAAATCGAATGCGCTACGAACCGGACAATGACACCTTGAAACGGGCACAATCCTCAGAGAAAAGCGTTTCCCGTTCTCCATGTCGTCTGCGGGAGGCCGCTCTGCCGTTCATCAGATAGGACATTGCCCGACCTGATGAAACGGGCCAATCGGATATTTTTCTGCCGAAATTCCTCGGCTGCGGAAAAAAATCCATATTGGCAAGCCTGTGCAATAATGCGAAACGATCCGATGGGCTTTTGGCGCAGCCTCGCATTAGCGTGAATGCGGTTCCCGGATCAAAAAGACGGACCTGTTGCATGCTCAATACGATCGAGACTCCCGGCGAGGCAATCCGCCCGGTGCCGGAACGGAATGTGTATAAGGACGCAATGTTCCACTCTGCGCGCGTGAAGCGGCTGAGGGTATTGCTGCCGCTTGCCGCCGTCATCGTCTCGCTCATCTTCATCACGGTCTCGTTGATCCGCGCCTATCTGCCGGCTGACATACAGATCGAGAGTGCCAGGATCGAGGACGGCAAGGTGGTCATGGAGCGTCCCGCCATCGCCGGCCGTAACAAGGACGGCATCAATTATTCCCTGCTGGCGGAGAAAGCGCTGCAGGATATCAAGAATCCGAACATGATCACGCTCAAGGCCATCAAGGCATCCATGCCCGTCAATACCGACGTGATCGCCCATGTGACGGCCCAGAGCGCGGATTTCGATCGCCAGGCCGACACGCTGAAGCTGACCGAGCCGTTCGTCGTCCAGATGGACAATGGCTTGCGCGCGGAGTTCAAGACCGCGTTCCTCGATGTGAAGAAAGGCGACCTGTCCAGCCAGGATGAGGTTGCAATCCAGCGAGGTGGCATGTCGGTTGTTGCGCGTTCGCTCAAGATGACGGATAAGGGGAGCGTAATCGAATTCGACGGGCAGGTTCGGATGCATATCGAACCGTCCGCTCTCCACAATTCAGCTAGCGAACAGAAGCCGGGCGGTTCATGATAAAGTATTGGCCAAACTCAATTTTCAACTCCGGCCTGCGCAAGGCGGGTCTTCTTGGCGCCTTCAGCGCGCTCGCCTTCTTCGCAGCCGCGGAAGCAGGTGCGCAGTCGACGACCAGCTCGATGCCGGGCCTTGCTCTTTCCAGCGATCAGCCGATCCAGATCGAAAGCGACAAGCTGGAAATCCACGATCAGGAAAGCCAGGCCGTGTTCACCGGCAACGTCAAGGTCGTTCAGGGCACCACGACGATGCAGGCGGGCAAGATGACGGTCTTCTACAAGAAGAAGCAGCCGGCAGATGCCAAGCAGGCCGACAATCCTGTCGCCAAGGCCGCCAAGGAGCAGAACCAGTCGCTGGTGTCAGGCGATGCCAACATCGACCATATTCTGGTCACCGACAAGGTTTACCTCGTTTCCGGCACGCAGACAGCAACGGCGGAGGACGGCTCCTTCGACATGGCCAACCAGCTTGCCATCCTCAAGGGCAAGAAAGTGGTTCTGACGGACGGACCGAACGTTTTCACCGGCTGCCAGCTCACCGTGCACATGGCGACGGGCGAAGCGCAGCTGGATTCCTGCGGAGGCCGCGTTCAGATCCAGCTCGATCCGAAGTCGCAGCAAGTGCAGCAGCAGCAACAAAAGAAAAATTGATACCGGCCCTCTCGTGACCACATCGACCACCACTTCCACTTTGCCCGGCGTGCCCGGGCCGTCTTCCGCGGCATCGGGCGCACCGGCCACGGATAAGGCACGCTATAAGGGCACCCTGATAGCGCGGGGCCTCACCAAAACCTACGGCAGGCGGCGCGTCGTCAACGGCGTTTCGCTGGTGGTACGGCGCGGCGAAGCCGTCGGCCTGCTCGGGCCGAACGGCGCCGGCAAGACGACGTGTTTCTACATGATCACCGGTCTGGTGCCGGTCGATGAGGGCACGATCGAGATCGACGGCAATAATGTCACGTCGATGCCGATGTACCGCCGCGCGCGGCTCGGCGTCGGCTACCTGCCGCAGGAAGCCTCGATCTTCCGTGGCCTGACGGTGGAGCAAAACATTCGCGCCGTGCTCGAAGTCCACGAAAAGGACAAGACGAAGCGGGAGCGCAAGATCGACGAACTGCTGGAGGAATTCCACATTCGCAATCTGCGCACCGTGCCGGCCATCGCGCTTTCGGGCGGTGAGCGGCGGCGCCTTGAAATCGCCCGCGCCCTGGCGACCGACCCGACCTTCATGCTGCTCGACGAGCCTTTCGCCGGCGTCGACCCGATCTCGGTCGCCGACATCCAGAACCTCGTGCATCACCTGACGGCACGCGGCATCGGCGTGTTGATTACCGACCACAATGTCCGCGAGACGCTCGGCCTGATCGACCGTGCCTATATCATCCATGCGGGTGAGGTGCTGACCCATGGCAGGGCGAACGATATCGTCAGCAATCCCGAAGTACGCAAGCTCTATCTCGGTGATAATTTCAGCCTATGATAGGCTGAAATTCCATCCCTTCATCCACTAATATTACCGGACGCCGGCGCGCGCGGGAAATTTACTTCCGCTTCACAGTTCCGCTTGACCAAATCCCATAAAAAAGCAATTTTTGGGCCAGTTGGAATTTCGCGAAGATTTTATTAATGGAGAACGCGGAATCCCGAGGAGTTCAAGGGGAGTCCCGCGTCCGCCATGGCACTATCGGCCAATCTTTTCCTGCGCCAAAGCCAGAGCCTGGTAATGACTCCGCAACTGATGCAATCCATTCAGTTGCTGCAGATGACCCATTTCGAGCTGAGCCAGTTCATCGCGCTGGAAGTCGAGAAAAATCCGCTGCTCGAATTTGCGTCAAATGACGAGGATCTAGGCAGCAGCAGCGAACGCGAAGCCAAGGACGATCATTTCGACACCCAGGAAGAACCGCACGGGGACGATGGCTTCGAACGCGGTGCCGGCGAGCTTGCGAGCGACTGGTACGAAAACGACAATACCGGCAACGCCAAGCGACTGAGCGACGAGCTCGATACCAATTTCAACGATGTCTTTCCGGATGATGGCGTTCCGCAGCGCGCCGACGCGCCGGAATTGCTGAGCCAATGGAAATCCATGCCTGGCGGCGAGGCTGGCGAAAGCTATGACCTCGACGACTTCGTCGCCGGCCAGGTGTCGTTGCGCGATCATCTCTACGAACAGATCCCCTTCTCGCTGCCCGCCATGGGCGACCGGCTGATCGCCCAGCATCTCGTCGACCAGCTCGACGATGCGGGTTATCTGCGCGCCGATCTCGATGAAACAGCCGGTCGCCTCGGCACCACCCCGCAAGATGTGGAGCGGGTGCTGGATACCCTGCAGCAACTCGATCCGCCTGGCGTCTTTGCCCGCAGCCTCAGTGAATGCCTTGCAATCCAGCTCCGGCAGAAGGATCGCTTCGACCCGGCGATGGAACGCCTCGTCCAGAACCTGGAACTGCTCGCCCGGCGCGACTTTGCGACTCTGAAACGGCTCTGCGGCGTCGACGAGGAAGACCTGCTCGACATGATGGCGGAAATCCGCCAGCTGAATCCCAAGCCCGGCAGCGGCTTCGAGACCGAGATATCCGAGGCGATCATGCCCGATATCGTCGTGCGCCCGTCCGCCGACGGCAGCTGGCTGGTGGAGCTCAATCCCGATGCGCTGCCGCGCGTGCTGGTCAACCAATCCTACTTCGCCTGCGTTTCCAAGAATGGGCAGGACCACGCCTTCCTGTCGGAATGCCTGCAGAATGCCAACTGGCTGACCCGCAGCCTGGATCAGCGCGCCAAGACGATCATGAAGGTGGCGAGCGAGATCGTGCGGCAGCAGGACGCATTCCTCGTGCACGGCGTCGACCATCTGCGGCCGCTCAATCTGAAAACCGTGGCGGACGCCATCAAGATGCACGAGTCCACCGTCAGCCGCGTGACCTCGAACAAGTACATGCTGACGCCGCGCGGGCTGTTTGAGCTCAAATATTTCTTCACGGTTTCGATCAGCGCCGTTGCGGGCGGCGATAGTCACTCCGCCGAAGCCGTGCGCCACAAGATCCGCCTGCTGATCACCAATGAGAGCCCGGACGCGGTGCTGTCCGACGATGATATCGTCGATACGCTGAAGAAGGGCGGGATAGAGCTTGCTCGCCGCACGGTTGCAAAGTACCGGGAAGCCATGAACATCCCCTCCTCCGTTCAGCGGCGCCGTGAGAAGCGGGCTCTGGCCAAAGTTTCCGGTTTCTGATGACCGTCCACTATCAACCACAGGGTGCATATCTCCTAACAGTCCGTTAAGATGCAGTTGACTTTCGCATGCGGCAGAGCTAGAAGCCCGCCGCAATCGCTGCAGGACAGCACGACCATGAAACTTATCCCCACCATCCAAAAGGCGGTCGAAATACGCAATTTGCCTTTGACTGCGTGAAGTGCTTGGATGAGCTTGAGGCTTGGCGTAAACTGATACGCGCAATAACCACTACAAGAAGGGAAACTCCATGAGTGTGCGTGTCTCCGGTAAACATATGGAAATTGGCGATTCCTTCCGCCAACGGATTGAAGACCAGATCGGTATGGCCGTGACGAAATACTTCGACGGGGGGTATTCGGGTCAAGTGACTGTGCATAAGTCCAGTTCGCGCTTCGCGGCCGATTGCAAGCTTCACCTCGACAGCGGCGTGGTACTGCATGCCGCAGGGGAAGCTATGGACCCGCAGCTTGCTTTCGACGCCGCGTCCGAGCGTATCGAGAAACGCCTGCGCCGCTATAAACGCAAACTCAAGGACCATCAGGCCGCCAATCACATAAACGGGCAGGTCGAGGTCGCCTATACCGTGATGGACGGCATACCGGATGACGACGAGGAAATTCCCGCCGATTTCGCACCGGCGATCGTCGCCGAAAGCACGAAGCAATTGAAGACCATGTCGGTGGCGACTGCCGTGATGGCACTCGACATGACCGACGAACCGCTGCTGCTCTTCCGCAGCCCCGGCAACAAACACTTGAACATCGTCTACCGTCGTCAGGACGGTAACATTGGCTGGATCGACGCGGCCAATATCAAAGGCTGAGAATAGAAGATAAGCGGCGGCTGCGCATGATGGCAGCTGGCCGCCGCTTGCCCGTCATCGGTTCTCGGCGACACGAAGGATAAAGAGAATGGCATTGGCAGATTTGCTACAGCAAGATGCGATCATCCCCGCCTTGAAGGCAAATTCCAAAAAACAACTGCTTCAGGAGCTGGCCGCCAAAGCCTCCAAACTGACTGGACTGCCGGAGCGAGAAATCTTCGACGTCGTGCTGCAGCGTGAGCGCCTCGGCTCGACCGGCGTCGGCAACGGCATCGCCATTCCCCATGGCAAGCTCGCCAGTATCAGGTCCATCGCCGGCATTTTCGCGCGCCTCGAAGCGCCTGTCGATTTCGAGGCCCTGGACGATCAGCCCGTCGATCTCGTTTTCTTGCTGCTTGCGCCCGAAGGCGCGGGCGCAGACCATCTGAAGGCGCTGTCGCGCATCGCCCGTGTTCTGCGAGACCAGGATCTGGTCGCGAAGCTCCGCGCCACCGATTCCGCCTCCGCCATCTACGCGTTCCTTAACGAGGAGCAGGCTTCCAACGCTGCCTGATAGCTGGATCGCATCGGACCAAGGCAAAAATAAGAGCCGGATGATCTGACATCATCCGGCTCTTTTCTTTTGTTGCTGCTGCCCGAAAAAGGATCAGGCGTCTTTTTCATCCAGCGGGCTGTTGGCGCCCTGCTCGGCATTCTCGACGATCTTCGGGCCGCCCTTGGCGACGCCGACCATGGCCGGGCGCAGAACGCGTTCGCCAATGGCGAAGCCGGCCTGCACGACCTGGACGACCGTGTTGTTCGGCACCTCGGGATTTGGCACTTCGAACATGGCCTGGTGGAAATTGGGATCGAACTTCTGGCCGACCGGCTCCAGCTGGCGCACGCCGTGGCGCTCGAGAGCGGAGAGCATGGAACGCTCGGTCATCTCGACGCCTTCGATCAGCGTCTGCAGGCCGGCATCGCCGCCGGCGCGTGCTTCGGCCGGAATGGCATCCAACGTACGGCGCAGATTATCCGCCACGGAAAGCATGTCGCGGGCGAAGCTTGCCACGGAATAGGACTTTGCATCCTTCACATCGCGCTCGGTGCGGCGACGGAGGTTGTCCATCTCGGCAGCAAGACGCAGGTAGCGATCGCGCAGTTCGCCGTTCTCGGCCTTCAGCAGCTCAACCGGATCCGGCTGCGACGGCTCGGCCGCATCAACGGTTTCCGCTGCATCCTGCGCGAAATCCGCTGACGTGTCGGCCGCCGTGGCGTCAGGTCCGGTTTTTGTTGTTTCGTCGGTCATGACGGTCTCCGAATTGCTTGGTCTTTGGATGTGCCCGATATCGAGGTTTGTCCGGAAAAAATCAAGGCTTTGTCGAGAAGAACAGCCAATTCACGGCTTTGCGGCGGCAGCAATGCGCTTTCCCGCTCTTGGATGCCGTTCGAGACGTCGACTGTTCAGCCCTCTTCCCCGGTGGTATCCTGAAATGCATCTCAGCACAGCGTGGGGTGACATCAATGTCTAATGGCAAATCTCTTTCAGGCAAGTGTTTCTGTGGCGCAGTGGAAATTGCAGTCGAGGGCGAGCCACTGGCGATGGGCTACTGTCATTGCGATTCCTGCCGCGAATGGTCGGCAGGACCGGTCAATGCCTTTTCGCTCTGGCCGCCACAAGCGGTTCACGTCACCAGGGGCGCGGACAAGATCGGCAGCTACCAGAAAACCGAGAAGAGCGTGCGCAAGTGGTGCACGGTCTGCGGCGGTCATCTTTTGACCGAGCATCCGCCGTGGGGCGTGACCGATGTCTATGCCGCCATGCTGCCCGGCCTCGATTTTCAGCCGGCGTTTCACGTCAACTATGAAACCACAGTGCTGCACCTGAGTGACGGGCTGCCGAAGCAGAAGGATTTGCCGGTGGAAATGGGCGGATCGGGGATGCTGCTTCCCGATTGACCGCCGTCGCAAGATCCCGTCTCGTCAAATCCCCGGCCGCGTCAGCCGCGAAATCAGCTGCGCCGTATAATCAACCATGGGCACGATGCGGGCATAGTTCAGCCGCGTCGGGCCGATGACGCCGACCGCGCCGACGATGCGATCGTCGTCGTCACGATAGGGCGCGACGATCAGCGAGGAACCGGACAACGAGAAAAGCTTGTTTTCCGAACCGATGAAGATGCGCACGCCCGGCCCGCTTTCGGCGAGATTGAGGATCTCGATGAGGCTGTCCTTCTTCTCAAGGTCGTCGAAAAGAAGGCGCAAACGATCCAGATCCTCGGCGCCGCCGATTTCGGCAAGCAGATTGGAATGGCCTCGCACGATGAGCTGCGTCGGCTTGCCGTCGTCATCGCCGCCGGACCAGACAGCAATGCCGCGCTCGACCAGCTGATGAGACAGGCTGTCCAGCTCCTGGCGCACGCTCTGCTTGAGGCTCTGCAATTGCCGCCGCAGTTCCGGCAGCGTCTGACCGGTCATATGGGCGTTGAGGAAGTTGGCGGCTTCCGTCAGCTGCGACGAGGTCGTGCCGGCCGGCAGTTCGATGATGCGGTTTTCCACCTGATCGTGATCGCCGACGAGCACGGCAAGCGCCTTGGTCGGCTCCAGGCGAATGAATTCCACATGCTTCAACACAGGGTCGCTCTTGGACGTGATCACGAGACCGGCGCCGCGCGAAACGCCCGACAGCACCCGGCTTGCCTCCGACATGATCGATTCCATCGGCTGATCGCGATTGCTGCCGCGCACCTGCCTGTCGATATTGGCCCGGTCTTCGGCGGAGAGATCGCCGACCTGCATGAAGGCATCGACGAAGAAGCGCAGGCCTACCTGTGTCGGCAACCGTCCGGCGCTGACATGCGGCGAATAGATGAGCCCAAGCTCCTCCAGATCGCTCATGACATTGCGCACGGAAGCCGGCGAAAGGGACATGGGCAACAGGCGCGACAGATTGCGCGAACCCAGCGGCTCGCCATTTTCCAGATAGCCCTCGACGATGCGACGGAAGACTTCCTTGGAGCGTTCGTCCAGTGCAGCAATGACATCCGAGACCGACGATGTCGTGAATACCATTTCGCTGTCAGATCCATTCCGTTGAGCCTTAGGCAAAATATAATCATTCAGTTAGCAATGGCAAAAGGGAAAATGTCGCTGGAGGCGCGGACAGGTCTCGCAACCTGCTTTTCCTTTGCAAAAGCGGGCCGTGGGTCGTAGAAGCGGTCAACGAACTTTCAGGAGAGTGGAATGCGGCCTTCAGGCAGAAAAACCGACCAGATGCGCAAGGTGTCGTTCGAGCGCAATTTTTCCAAGCATGCGGAAGGCTCCTGCCTGGTGAAATTCGGCGATACGCATGTGCTCTGCACGGCAAGCCTGGAGGACAAGACGCCGCCATGGCTGCGCAACAGCGGCAAGGGCTGGGTCACGGCCGAATACGGCATGCTGCCGCGCGCGACCGGCGAGCGCATGAAGCGCGAAGCCGCTGCCGGCAAGCAGGGCGGCCGCACGCAGGAAATCCAGCGCCTCATCGGCCGGTCGCTGCGCGCCGTCGTCGACCTCAAGGAATTGGGCGAACGTCAAATCACCGTCGATTGCGACGTCATCCAGGCTGATGGCGGCACGCGCACGGCCTCGATCACCGGCGGCTGGATCGCGCTCTATGACTGCCTGAAGTGGATGGAAAGCCGCAACATGATCAAGGTCGAGCGCGTACTGAAGGATCACATCGCCGCCATCTCCTGCGGCATCTTCGCCGCCCAGCCTGTCATCGACCTCGACTATCTCGAGGATTCCTCGGCCGAAACCGATGCCAATTTCGTCATGACGGGCAAGGGCGGCATCGTCGAGATCCAGGGAACGGCTGAAGGCGCCCCCTTCAGCGAAGAGGAATTTGCCACGCTGATGCATCTTGCCAAGAACGGCATCGCCGAACTGGTGGAGCTCCAGAAGCAGGCCATCGCCTGAGGGTATTTTAGAATGGCAGACCCGGTCCTTGCAGGCGTCCTTGAAACTGCGCTTTACGCGGACGATCTCGATGCGGTGGAAGCCTTCTATGGCGGCATACTCGGACTGCGGAAGATCTCGCGTGGCGGCAATCGCCACGTCTTCTATCGCTGCGGGCCGGGCGTGCTCTTGATCTTCAACAGCGATGAGACGGTCATGCCGCATGAGCCGGGCGCCCTACCTGTGCCGCCGCACGGCACGAAGGGGCAGGGTCACGTCTGCTTTCGCCTCGACAACGACGAGATCGAGGCCATGGCGCAAAAGCTGAAGGCTGCCGGTATCGATATCGAAGCCGATTTTCACTGGCCGAACGGCGGCCGATCGATCTATTTCCGCGATCCGGCCGGCAACAGCCTGGAATGCGCCGAACCCCGCATCTGGGGCCTCTGACAGGACAGCACATGCGCAAGCTCGATACCAAGACCATCGTCGTCGCCAGCCACAATGCCGGCAAGATCCAGGAAATTCGCGATCTCATCGGCCCGCTGGGCTTTACCGCCAAGTCCGCCGCCGATCTCAATTTCATCGAGCCGGACGAGACGGGCACGACCTTCGAGGAAAATGCGACGATCAAGGCACTCGCCTCTGCGCACGCTTCCGGTCTGCCGGCTCTGTCGGACGATTCCGGCCTGGTCATCGATGCGCTTGGCGGCGATCCCGGCGTCTATACGGCCAACTGGGCGGAAAGGCCTGACGGCACGCGCGACTTTGCCATGGCGATGCAAAAGGTCGAGACAGCCCTGGAAAAGGCCGGCGCGACCTCGCCGGAGAACCGCACGGCCCGCTTCGTCAGCGTACTTTGCCTTGCCTGGCCGGATGGGCATACCGAGCTTTTCCGCGGCGAAGTGGAAGGCACGGTCGTCTGGCCGCCGCGCGGGGGCCAAGGCTTCGGCTACGACCCGGTCTTCCAGCCCAAGGGTTACGAGACCACCTTCGGGGAAATGAGCGCCGAGCAGAAGCATGGTTGGAAGCCCGGCGACGAGCAGGCACTGTCGCATCGCGCCCGCGCCTTCAAGACCTTTGTCGAAACCTGCCTGGAGGCGTAAGCTACCCCCCGTGGAAATCGTCGACACACAGGACCTGATGCGCGTGGCGCAATTGCTGCCCGATACCGGCGAACCCGGTTTCGGCGTCTATGTGCATTGGCCCTTCTGCGCGGCCAAGTGTCCCTACTGCGATTTCAATAGCCATGTCCGCCACCAGCCCGTTGACCAAGAGCGCTTCGCAGCCGCCTTCCTGAAGGAAATGGCGACGATGCGGATGATCAGCGGCCCGAAGACGGTCACCAGCGTCTTTCTCGGCGGCGGCACGCCTTCGCTGATGAAGCCGGAAACGGTTGCCGCGATCCTCGACGGCATCGCCAAGGCCTGGCATGTGCCCGATGGCATCGAGATCACCATGGAAGCCAATCCGTCCAGCGTCGAGGCGGAGCGCTTTCGTGGCTATCGCGCCGCCGGCGTCAATCGCGTGTCGATGGGCGTACAGGCGCTGAACGACCGTGACCTGAAATTCTTGGGCCGTCTGCACAATGTCGAGGATGCGCTGAAGGCGATCAGGCTGGCGCGCGAGATTTTTCCGCGCATGTCCTTCGATCTCATCTATGCCCGCCCGAACCAGACCGTCGAGGAATGGGAGCGCGAGCTAAAGGAGGCGATGTCCTATGCGGTCGATCACCTCTCGCTCTATCAGCTGACGATCGAGGAAGGCACGCCCTTCTACGGCCTGCACAAGGCCGGAAAGCTGATCGTGCCCGATGGCGACCAATCCGCGCTGCTCTATGAGGCGACGCAGGAAATTACCGAGCGCGAGGGCATGCCGGCCTACGAGGTTTCCAATCACGCGCGTCCCGGCGCCGAGAGCCGGCATAACCTCACCTATTGGCGCTATGGCGACTATGCCGGGATCGGCCCCGGCGCGCATGGCCGCCTGACCCGAGGCCCGCAGAAGCTTGCGACGGCGACCGAACGAAAGCCGGAAAGCTGGCTTGAGATGGTCGAGCGCGACGGCCACGGCATGATCGACCAGGAAATGCTCGGATTCGATGAACAGGCCGACGAATTGCTGCTGATGGGCCTGCGGCTTCGGGAAGGCGTCGATCTCGCCCGCTGGCAGCAGCTTTCCGGGCGCGACCCCGATCCGCAGCGCGAGGCGTTTTTACTGGAACACGGTTTCATCGAGCGGATCGGCAATTCCCGCCTGCGCTGCACGCCGGCGGGAATGCTGGTTCTCGACTCTGTAGTTGCCGATCTCGCCTGTTAATTACTTCCCCCTTGAGGGCAGGCAATCGCATATGAAATGAAGCCGCTGCCGCACATCCCTTCTCCCCTCAAGGAGAAGGGCCGCCCTTCGACGAGCTCGACAGGCGGATAGGGGGTGCCAAAAGTGCGAAAATCCCCGCATTCAAATCGTCAGCCCCTCATCCGGCCCTTCGGGTCATCTTCTCCCCTGAGGAGACGGAAGTTGCGGCGCCGATATGCCTCACAAAAGAAACGGCCGGCGGTTAGGCCGGCCGTGAAACACGGAGTAAATGCTGTCCGCGCGCTTACTCGTTGATGAGGCGCTTCAGCAGCTCGATTTCGTGCGACAGCTTGCTATCGCCGGAGATCAGTTCCTCGATCTTGCGCACGGCGTGCAGAACGGTCGTATGATCGCGGCCACCGAAACGTCGGCCGATTTCCGGGAAGGAACGCGGCGTCAGGGTCTTCGACAGATACATGGCGATCTGGCGCGGCTTGACGATGACGCGCGTGCGGCGGTTGGAGACCAGTTCCTGGCGCGAGACATTGTAGTGGCGCGCCACGACGCGCTGGATGTCCTCGATGCGGACGCGGCGCGGCTCACCGGAGCCGACCAGATGCGCCAGCAGTTCATCGACGCGCTCGACCGTCAGGTTCGGCTCGAAGGAGCGACGGAAGATGAGCTGGTTGAAGGCTCCTTCCAGCTCGCGACCACTTGCCGTGACATTGCGCGCGACATGAGACAGAAGCTCCGCCGGAATTTCCAGCGACGGATCGTCCTGACGGGCAGCGTCGAGGCGGCGCTTGAGGATCTCAAGACGCATTTCATAGTCCGGTGCCTCGACTTCGATGGCGACACCGCCCTGCAGACGCGAACGCACGCGCGGGTCGAGCGATTCCAGCTCCCAGGGAGCGCGATCGGCAGCGACGACGACCTGCTTGGCGCTGTCGAGCAGCATATTGAGCAGGTGGCAGAACTCGTGCTGGATCATCTTGCCCTGCAGGAACTGCATGTCGTCGATGATGAGCAGATCAATGTTGCGCAGCGAATCCTTCAGCGTCAGCGCATCATTGTCGCGGATCGCGGTTGCGAAGCGCCACATGAAGTATTCCGCCGTCAGATAGACCACGCGCAGGCCGCGTGGGTTCTGCACGGCGGCATTGGCGATCGCCTGCAGAAGATGCGTCTTGCCGAGGCCGACCGTCGCATGAACGAAGAGCGGGTTGAAGCGCACGGCGCCCGTACCGGCTTCGGCGATGGTCTTTGCAGCGGCAAGGCCGACGCGGTTCGAGCTGCCTTCGACGAAGGTATCGAAGGTGAAGCGGGAATCGAGCGGAGAGCCGAATAGCGGCGAGCCTGCCGTTGCTGGCCGCGCAGCGGCGACGGCATTCACGGCCTGTGCCACCGCATGGCCCGCCGGCTGCGCGGCGGGACGGCGGATCGGCGCCACAGCCGCCTGATCCGGCAATGCCGGCTGCTCGTCGGTGCTGGGCTTCGCGCTGTGCCGCGTCGCGGTGCGGACCAGAATTTCGACTTTCAGGATCTCGGCATCCTCAGCCTGGAACAGGCTGGTGATCAGATCGAGATAACGATTGTTGATCCACGACTTTAAAAAGGTCGTCGGAACTGTGAGACGAACGACGCTCTTCGATACCGAATGGAGCTTGAGCCTTGCGAACCAGCTGGCGTAGACATCGGGTCCAACCTGGGCCTTCAAGCGCGCGCTAACGCGCTCGAACAGATTATTTTGCGCCACGTCACCCTTTTCCCCCGCCGCTTCTAAGCAAACCGCACCGAACGCCTGCGCATTGTCCCCATTCTCCAACGCACCCGTCGTCCTCGTATGTATCTGCATATAATGCCGCCTTCCAAGTCTCTTATAGGGCGGGAGAGCAATGCACCGCCGCCCCTAGGTTCTTCGCCATAGCATGACAATCGCGCCCGTTGTCCCAAGCAGCGCCGCATACCGGTTCATCAGCCATGCCCGACCAACGGGCGTTACAGAAAGACTGTGGCGAAAACCGCTCTTAAAGCAGCCTTCACCCCCGAGTACCCGCAACTGGAGCAACAATCGGCCCTCGTATTCCGAGCGCTGCCCCGATGACTGTCAATTTTTCTCCCCTCCCCGCAGCCACGCCACTAACTCCGGCTGCAAAGGACAGACAAGCTTCCTCGTTCCGAAAGCGTTGCCGCTTCCAGCTTTAACTCGTCAACTGTTTGAAAAAACGGAGCTGAACTGCTCCGTCACAAGAGACAAAACCACCCACGCCGCCGTAAATGACGGTGTTTGCCGAAGCCGTTTAAGGTGAAATCCGCGCCCCTTGTTGAAATGCATTTAGGCAGGATCGCGGGCAGATATCAACGATGAATTTTACACAAAATTAAGAGGCAGCCATTGACTCCGGAGGCCATTTTTGACTGTCACAAGCCCTTCAAAAAAGAATCGCTGTTGAATCAAAGAGATTCCCGACAAATGCGATTCCCACAGGTTTCAAAACAAAAAAAATAAAAAATCCCTTGACTCACTTGTGAGCCGGCAATGCGTCATGCAGATCACCCAGCGCTGAGATATCCTGCTGTAAACCTTTGTTTTCAAAGGTATATTTCTGTCACGCCAATGACATGAACGGCCGGTTATTTTTGGCAATGCGGCAATTTTTTGGCCGAATCCAAAAAGCCCGGCACAAGGGCCGGGCTTAAGTCTAACGACGGAATCGTTAATGGAAAGTTACGCGGTCGGGGCCGAAAGGGCCTTCACACGCTTGGCAAGACGCGAAACCTTGCGGGAAGCAGTGTTGGCGTGAAGCACGCCCTTGGTGGCTGCGCGAGCCAGTTCCGGCTGGGCAGCAACGAAAGCTGCCTTTGCGCGATCCGCATCACCCGATGCGATGGCTTCTTCGACCTGGCGAACGAACGTGCGAACGCGCGAGCGACGAGCCTTGTTGACATCGGTGCGGCGGGCGATCTTGCGGGTCGCTTTTTTCGCCGAGGTAGTATTGGCCATGTATGCCTCTCTTAGAATTCGAACAAAACTCCATCGTTGCGGCGCGGGCCTTGCGGCCAACTTCATCCAGCAATGCGGGAGCAATTGCGGAAAACCAGAGCGGCTTTCCAAACTGTGGCGGGCATATAACCGGAATGAGCCCCGCCGTCAACGCGGATTCTCGCCAAACCCGTGTAATTCCGGAATCTCAGCCTCACCGGTTCTTGAAGGATGGCTTGCGCTTCTCGACGAAGGCCGTCATGCCTTCCTTCTGGTCCTGCGTGGCGAACAGGCTGTGGAACAGGCGGCGCTCAAAGCGCAACCCCTCCTCGAGCGTGGTCTCCAGGGCGCGATTGACCGCTTCCTTGGCCATGAGCACGGAAGGACGGGAATGAGAGGCAATCTTGGCGGCCGCCGCCATTGCCTCGTCCAAGAGCTTGTCAGCCGGCACGACGCGCGCCACCAGGCCCGAACGCTCGGCCTCAGCCGCATCCATCATCCGGCCGGTCAGCACCAGATCCATTGCCTTTGCCCTGCCGACGGCGCGGGTCAGGCGCTGCGAGCCGCCCATACCGGGGATGACGCCGAGGGTGATTTCCGGCTGGCCGAACTTGGCCGTTTCGGCGGCGATGATGAAATCGCACATCATGGCCAGTTCGCAACCGCCGCCGAGCGCAAAGCCTGCGACTGCCGCGATGACGGGCTTGCGGGCATTGGCGATCTCAGCCCAGCCGCTGAAGAAATCGTTCTTGTAGGCGTCGACGAAATCGAGCGACTGCATTTCCTTGATATCGGCACCGGCGGCGAAGGCCTTTTCTGAACCTGTCAGCACGATCGCGCCGATGGCATCATCCTGGTGAAAGGCGGCATAGGCCTGCTTCAGCTCGGAAAGCACGGCGGAATTCAGCGCATTCAGCGCCTGCGGCCGATTGAGCCTGACAAGGCCGACAGCCCCATGAGTTTCGACGATGAGGGTTTCGTAAGACACCTGTTCTCTCCCTTTTCTATTGTTTCACCTTCGGCCTTCAATCAACTTTGGCAGGAGGCGCAATAGAAAGAAGAGCGACCTGCCTGGACGATGCGGCTGACCGTACCGCCGCAGCCGGGCGTACTGCAAGGCTGGGCTTCGCGATCATAGACGGAAAAGGAATGCTGGAAGTAACCGAGCGAGCCGTCCGTCTGGATATGATCGCGCAGCGACGAGCCGCCCGCAGCAATCGCATCGGCAATCACCTCGCGGATAGCGTCGACCAGCGTCAGCAGTGCCTCCGCCGGCTTGCCGCTATCGGCGACCAGCGTGCCGGCGGCGCGCAGCGGCGACAGATGCGAACGCCAAAGCGCCTCGCATACATATATATTGCCGAGACCGGCGATATTCTTCTGGTCGAGAAGCGCGCTCTTCAGCGGCTGCGCCTTGCCGGCAAAGCGCTTAGCCAGATAATCAGCATCGAGTTCATTGCCCGTGGGCTCCGGGCCGAGATCGCGGAAGAAGGGATGGCTGACCATATCGGCCCGCCTGACGATATCCATGAAGCCGAAGCGGCGCGGATCATTATAGATGACACGCGCATCGCTATTGCCACGCGCCAGATGGAAGACGACATGATCGTGCTTCTCATCCTTCGACCGGGGATGATGAAAGGCGCCGGGCGCCTCGGCCGCAGTACCCGCCTCGACCCGGAACGAACCGGACATGCCGAGATGGGCGACGATAGTCATTCCATCGTCGAGATCGATCAGCAGGTATTTGGCGCGGCGCGACAGCGACGTGATGCCGCGCCCCGAAACATGCCGAGCGAAGTCGGCCGGGAACGGAAAGCGCAGATCATTGCGGCGCAGTTCCAGCTCCTTCAGAACGGCGCCCTCCATGGAAGGCGCCAGCCCCCGTCTGACGGTTTCGACCTCTGGTAATTCCGGCATGGCTATCCATCTTTATGTTTCAACCGCTTATGATCTGAGCTATAGCCCAAGGCATTGCGGCTGGTGATCAAGCTGATGAGATAGCGTGGCAAATGCGATTTCGCTATGGTCCGCCGCTGAGTACTGCGTAATTCCTTAAATCGGAATCGGTTTAAGGATTAAATTATGCAGCAGATTTAAAGTGCTGCAGCGACCTTTGCGCGTCACATGTGACGCGCGGCGCTGTCGTGTAACGGAGTAGAGCCGATGGCAGAAAGCCGCACCTCCGCCGATGGCGGCATGGAAACATCCTATGGCTTCCGCGAAGTAGCCGATGGCGAAAAGCAGGGCCTCGTCAACGAGGTGTTCCACAAGGTCGCCAAGCGCTACGACGTCATGAACGATGTCATGTCCATGGGTATGCATCGCGCCTGGAAGGATGCGATGATCGCGGCGCTCAACCCGCGCAAGGATCCCGCCTACAAGACCCTCGATGTTGCGGGCGGCACTGGCGACATCGCCTTCCGCATCGTGGAAGCTTCGAACCGGCTGGCGCATGCAACCGTGCTCGACATCAACGGCTCGATGCTCGCCGTCGGCGCCGAGCGTGCAGAAAAGAAAAAGCTTTCAGACAACCTCACCTTCGTCGAGGCGAATGCCGAAGAGCTTCCCTTCGAGCCGAACTCCTTCGACGCCTATACGATCGCTTTCGGCATCCGAAACGTGCCGCATATCGATGTCGCATTGAAAGAAGCCTACCGGGTTCTCAAGCGCGGCGGCCGGCTGCTGGTGCTCGAATTCTCCGAAGTCGATCTGCCGCTGCTCGATCGCGTCTACGACGCCTGGTCCTTCAACGCCATTCCAAAGTTCGGCAAGGCGATCACAGGCGAGGCCGAGCCCTACCAGTATCTGGTGGAATCGATCCGCAAGTTCCCGAACCAGCAGGACTTCGCGACGATGATCCGCGAGGCCGGCTTTTCCCGCGTGAGCTTCACCAATTACACCGGCGGCATCGCCGCGCTGCACTCCGGCTGGAAGCTCTGAAGCATGATGTCGAGCCATATCATGCGGCTGACGGCCTCCGCTCTTCGAGACCTTGAGACGCTATGAGTGCTTTCAACGCATATTTCGGCCTCGTCCGGGTCGGCTGGGTGCTCGTGCGCGAAGGCGTGGTCATGGCGCTGCCATCGGAGGGACTGCCGCCCTCCGTCAGCCTTGCCAAATCCTTCGTCAGCATCTTCGCCCGCAGGAAGGCGAAGAGCCAGGCCCGCAGCGACCGGCTTGCCAAGGCGGTCGAGCGGCTTGGGCCGTCCTATGTGAAGATCGGCCAATTCCTGGCAACGCGCCCCGATGTCGTCGGCGTCGACATGGCCAACGACCTGTCGCAGCTCCAGGACCGCATGGCCTTCTTTCCGCATGATACGGCAACGGCGGCCATCGAAGCCTCGCTCGGCCGGCGGATCGACGATCTCTATGTCAAATTCGGCGAACCGATCGCCGCCGCTTCGATCGCCCAGGTACATCCGGCCGAAATCGAGACGGTCGAAGGCCGCAAGCGCGTTGCCGTCAAGGTGGTCCGACCAGGCGTTCGCCAGCGCTTTTCCAACGATATCAAGGCGATGTATCTTGTCGCCGGAATGCAGGAGCGCTTCATGCCCTCCAGCCGACGCCTTCGACCGGTGGAAGTGACGAAGACGCTCGAGCAGACCACCAAGGTCGAGATGGATCTGCGCCTGGAGGCGGCGGCCCTCTCGGAAATCGCCGAGAATACCGAGAAGGATCCGGGTTTCCGCGTTCCGAAGGTCGATTGGGAACGCACCGGACGCGATGTCATCACCATGGAGTGGATCGACGGCGTGAAGATGTCCGACGTCGAGGGGCTGACGGCCGCCGGCCATGATCTCAACGTGCTTGCCGATACGCTGATCCAGTCCTTCCTTCGCCATACGCTGCGCGACGGCTTCTTCCATGCCGACATGCATCCCGGCAATCTCTTCGTCGATCCCACCGGTATGATCGTCGCCGTCGACATGGGCATCGTCGGGCGGCTCGGCAGGAAGGAACGCCGCTTCCTTGCCGAAATTCTCTACGGCTTCATCACCCGCGATTATATCCGGGTTGCCGAGGTACACTTCGAAGCGGGCTACGTGCCCTCCCATCACAATACGGAGAGTTTTGCCCAGGCCATCCGTGCCATCGGCGAGCCGATCCATGGCCAGCCGGCCGAAACCATCTCCATGGGCAAGCTTTTGACCCTGCTCTTCGAAGTGACCGAACTCTTCGACATGGAAACACGGCCGGAGCTCGTCATGTTGCAGAAGACCATGGTTGTCGTCGAGGGCGTGTCGCGCATGCTCAATCCGCGCTTCAACATGTGGAAGGCTTCGGAACCGGTCGTCGGCGACTGGATCCGCACCAATCTCGGCCCGAAACGGATCATGACCGATCTGCGAGACGGCTTGAAGGCAGCCGTGAAGCTCGCCGAAGCGGCACCCGAGATCGCCGCCAAGACCGAGAAATTCCACCACGAGCTCCTCGCCATGAGCGAAAACGGCCTGCGTTTCGACCCGCAGACGGCGGAAGCGATCGGCAAGGCCGAGGCCAAGCATAGCCGCTCCGGTCGTTTCGCGCTGTGGGTGATCGCGCTGACGCTTCTCTACATCGCCTGGCATTTGAGCTGACCGGCAAGACTTGCCCCTGCATCAGTCGAAATAACATGGGCTGATGCGGGAGCGGCGTTTGCCTTCGCCTGCCTTTCGTGTCGCTGAAGATATATACCCGGGCAAACATAGAGTTGCGCGTCGGTCTGACTCGTCCGAAAATTCATCGGCACGCTCACCGATCGAGGTGTTCGCCATTTGGGATATCCCATTGGCGTTGGGGCTCGCGTAGCCTTGCGGAAAAGGAGAATAACGGACATGGAGCGTCAGCGAGCCGGCATCGAACTCAGCGGCCAACCCTTGGGGTTCAGCGATCTGGTGCGGATCGGGGCCGGCGTTGCACTGCCTTGGGCATCGGAAAGCGGCATGGCCCGGGTGCGGCTCGCGCGCGGCGTCCTTGAAAGCACGATCCAATCCGGCATGCCGGTCTATGGCTCCACGACAGGTGTTGGCGCCATGAAGGATGTCGAGTGGTCGCCGGAAGATCTCGATACCTTCAATCTCGGCCTCGTTCGCGCCCATCATTTCGGCACGGGCGCGCCCTTCTCCATGTCGGTCGTTCGCAATGCGATGGCGATCCGGATCAATACCGCTTTGACCGGCAAGGTCGGATGCTCGCAGGAGCTGATTGAGGCCTATTTGCAGCTGCTCAGCGCGGATGTCATTCCGGTCGTCCGACGCACAGGCTCGATCGGCTGCGCGGATATCGGTCTGATGGGACAGATCGGCGCGGTTCTGACCGGCGTCGGCGAGGCCGTCTATCGCGGCCGGCGCATGCAGGCCGCCGATGCCTTCGATGCCGCCGGCATCGCTCCTGTCAGGATGATGCCGCGCGACAGCCTGGCTTCGCTCAGCGTCAATGCCGTCAGCTTTGCCGCCGCCGCCGAAACAACCCGTAATGCCGCCGCCTCGATCCGCGTCCTGCTTGCGACCGGCATGATGGCGGCTGGCGCACTCGGCGCTTCGCGCGATCCCTGGATTTCCGTGCGCCATGTCGGCACTGCTCGAGAAGCCCTGATCGGCGCCTGGCTGTGTAATGCCTCGGATGAATGGCCCTGGCCGGTCGCGACCCATGTGCAGGATCCGCTGAGCCTGCGCATGATCGCCCAGGTCTTCGGCGCCGTCATCGAAAACCTTTTGACCGCCGGCCACAAGATCCTTGCCGCCACCGGTCGCTCCGACGACAATCCCGTCATCGTCGATGGGCGCGTCATGACCTCGGGCGGCTCGCTGCCGCTCGATGTCACCATTCTGCTCGAAGCGGCCGTCATCTGCATGGCCCATGCCGCCCGCAATGCCTTCAATCGCTGCGTGCTGCTCGGCAACGGCCAGCGACGCGGCCTGCCCGTCAATCTCGTGCCCGAAGGCAGGATCGCCACCGGCTTCGGTCCGATCATCAAGCTCGCCGGCGAGATCTTCTCGCGCGTTCTGTCCATGTCCAATCCGGTCTCGGCGCAGTCCCTCGTCGTGGCGGCCGGCATGGAAGACGAGGCTGCCTTCCTGCCGCTCGTCATCGAACGTTTCGAGCGGCAGATGCGGGCACTGAAGCGTCTGGCCGCTCTTGAAGCGCTGCTATCGGCCCAGGCGATGGACATTCTCGGCGACAAGCCGGAGGGCGTCGCGCGCATGCTCTACGACGTCGTGCGCAAGCATGCGGATTTCTATGTGGTCGACCGGCCCCTTTCGGCCGAGGTCGAGGCGATCGAGGAGGAGCTGGCCTCCGAGGCTTTCATTTCGGAAATGATCGCCCACAAGCCGATCCTCGCCTATGATGACTTCTTCGCGCTCGGCTCTCTGGAGCGGGTCGAAGAGCGGCTTTATCACGACACCGTTGCCATCTGAAACAACCGACGAGCCCAACCGACAAGCGGAGAGAATGCACATGGCTGATTTCGATCTTGTTCTGCAAGGCACCGTGGTTTTGCCGGAACGCGTCATGGAAGCCGGCTATGTCGCTGTGCGCGACGGCAAGATCGCCGAGATCGGCGTCGGCGTGCCGCCGGCGGCACGCGAGCGGCATCTGCTCGGCAAGGCGCTGATCCTGCCCGGCGCGATCGATGCGCAGGTCCATTCGCTCTCCCAGAAGGACCAGGAGGATTTCATCTGGTCGACCCGCTCGGCTGCCGCCGGTGGCGTCACCACCATCGTCGACATGCCCTATGATGAAGGCAATCTCGTCTGCTCGGCAGCGGCGGTGAAGAAGAAGATCGATCATGCCGCGCCGCAGGCCCGCGTCGACTTCGCCCTCTACGGCACGGTCGATCCGGAAGAAGGTCCGGCGCGCATCGCCGAAATGGTCGAAGCCGGCGTTTCGGCCTTCAAATTCTCCACCTTCGGCACCGATCCGAAGCGTTTTCCGCGCATCCCGCCTGCCCTGCTCGATGCTTGCTTTGCTGCGATCGCCCCAACGGGCCTGACCGCCGGCGTCCACAACGAGGATGACGAAGCGGTGCACACCTATTTGGAGCAAGTGAAGGCGAGCGGCGTCACCGACTATCGTGCCCATGGCCTCTCCCGCCCGCCGATCACTGAACTCCTCGCCATGCACACGATCTTCGAGACCGGTGCGGATACCGGCTGCCCGGCGCATGTCGTGCATTGCTCGCTCGGCCGTGGATACGACATCGCCCGCGCCTATCGCCGCGACGGCTTCGAGGCGACGGTCGAATGCTGCATCCACTATCTGACGCTCGACGAGGAAAACGATGTGCGGCGTCTCGGCGGCAAGGCGAAAATTAATCCGCCGATCCGTCCGCGCGCCGAAGTGGAAACCTTGTGGCGCAAGGTGGCGGAAGGCAATGTCTGGCTGGTCTCGACCGACCATGTCAGCTGGTCGGAAAACCGCAAGACCAATCCGGATATGCTGGCAAACGCTTCCGGCGTGCCGGGACTGGAGGTCATGGTGCCGCTCTTCGTCAAGGGTGCCTTGGAGCGCGGCGTGCCGCTGACCTGGGCCGCGAAGCTGATGGCGGAAAACCCGGCTAAGCATTTCCGCCTCGATCATATCAAGGGCGCGCTGACCCCGGGCAAGGACGCTGATATCGTCGTGCTGGAACCGCGCGAAACGGTCTATGACGCAGCCGCCAGCGGCAACAATGTCGTCGGCTGGAGCCCCTATAACGGCATCCGTCTGCCTTGGACGGTGTCCGCCGCTTATCTTAGAGGCAAGCAGATTGCCGAAGGACAGAAGGTGCTGGCCGAGCCCGGCTCCGGCAGCTTCGTCCGTCCCTTGCCTCGCCAAGTTCTTGTCGGAGAGACTGCCTGATGAACGACCCCAAGCGCCATAACCTGCCCGTCAACGCCGACCGTATCGCCGAGGATATCGATGCGCTGGCCGGCATCACCGACCCGGGCCATCCCTGGACGCGCCGCGCCTTCTCGCCGCTCTTCCTGGAAGGGCGTGCCTATATTGAGGCGCGCATGAAGGCGGCGGGGCTCACGACACGCATGGATGCCGCCGGCAACCTGATCGGCCGGCGCGCGGGCGCAAGGCCCGGCCTCGGCACGATCCTTGTCGGCTCGCATTCCGACACCGTTCCGGATGGCGGCCGCTTCGACGGCATTGCCGGCACGATCGCCGCGCTCGAAGTCGCGCGCTCCTTGAAGGATCGCGGCATCGAGCTCGATCATGATCTGGAAGTCGTCGATTTCCTGGCGGAGGAAGTCAGCATCTTCGGCGTCTCCTGCATCGGCAGCCGAGGCATGACCGGGCAGATTCCCGAGGCATGGCTTTCCCGCACCAGCGGCGACCGCGCGCTTTCGCAAGGGATTGCCGAGGTCGGCGGCGATCCCTCGGTGCTGCTTGCCCAGAAGCGCCCGGATCTCGCCGGCTTCCTGGAACTGCATATCGAGCAGGGTCCGGTGCTGGAGGCAGAGAACAAGGATATCGGCATCGTCACCGCGATCGCCGGCATCACCCGCATCGAGATTACCGTGGAAGGCCGCGCCGATCATGCCGGCACGACGCCGATGGATCGCCGTGCAGATGCGCTCGTGGCAGCCTCGCAATTGGTCCTCGACATCCGTCAACGTGCCGCCGAACAGGCAAAGACGCCGGGCCATTTCGCCGCGACTGTCGGCGAATTCCGCATCGAGCCCAACGCCGCCAATGTCGTGCCCTCGAAGGTCGTGCTGCTGATCGACGGCCGCGCCGAAATCCGCAGTGACATGGAAGATTTCCTAGCCTGGATCGATGGCGAGGTGAAGACCATCGCCGCCGATCATGGCGTGACAATCAACCCGCCGGTGCGCGTATCCGACAACATGCCGACTCCCGGCGCGCCGGTGCTGCTCGAAACGCTCGAGCGTGCCTGCGAGACCGTCGGCGCCAAGCATCGCCGCATGGCCTCCGGTGCCGGCCACGACACGGCCTGGATCGCCAAGGTCGCCCCCGCCGCCATGATCTTCGTGCCCTGCAAGGAAGGCCGCAGCCATTGCGCGGAGGAGTGGGCAGAGAATGACGACATCGCCATGGGCGCCGCCGTGCTCTTCGAAGCGGTGCGCGACATGGACAAGAACCTCAAACAGAACCGGGAGTAGCCGATGGGACGCATACTCGTTGCCAAGGATGTGGAAGCAGCCGTCAAGGGCGGCTCGGTTTACGCCGCAGGCGGTGGTGGCTGGGCCGATCATGGGCGCATGCTCGGCTATGCCGCCGTCAATGTCGGCAAGCCGGAGCTGGTGTCGATCGACGAACTCAACGACAACGACTGGATCGCTACGGCCGCCGCCATCGGCGCACCGGCCTCCACGACGCCCTGGGAAATGCAGGGCATCGATTACGTGAAGGCCGCGCAGCTCCTGCAGGACGAGCTTGGAGAGAAGCTTTCCGGCCTGATCATCGGCCAGAACGGCCGGTCCTCGACGCTGAACGGCTGGCTGCCATCGGCCATCCTCGGAACGAAGGTGGTGGATGCGGTCGGCGACATCCGCGCCCATCCGACGGGCGACATGGGCTCGATCGGCATGGCGGGTTCGCCCGAGCAGATGATCCAGACCGCCGTCGGCGGCAACCGGGCCGAAAACCGCTATATCGAGCTGGTCGTGAAGGGCGCGACGGCGAAGATTTCGCCGATCCTGCGCGCGGCCTCCGACCAGTCCGGCGGCTTCATCGCCTCCTGCCGCAACCCGCTGCGCGCTTCTTACGTTCGCACGCACGCCGCACTCGGCGGCATCTCCATGGCGCTGTCGCTCGGCGAAGCGATCATCGAGGCGGAAAAGAAGGGCGGCAGCGCCGTCATCGACGGCATCTGCAAGACGACCGGCGGCCATATCCTGGCCGAGGGCACGATCACCAAAAAGGACGTCGTCTACACGAAGGAAGCCTTCGACATCGGCACCATCACGGTCGGCAGCGGCGACAAGGCCGTCGTCATGCATGTGATGAACGAATACATGGCGGTCGAGGATACCGGCGGCAAGCGTCTTGCGACCTTCCCTTCCGTCATCACCACGCTGTCGCCGGAAGGCGAGCCCTTGAGCGTCGGCCAGCTGCACGAAGGCATGAAGGTTTTCATCCTGCATGTGCCGATGGATATCATTCCGCTGTCTGCCAGCGTGCTCGACCCCACGGTCTATCCCTCGGTGGAAAAGGCCATGGGGATCGAGATCGCGAAATACGCCCTGGCCGGCAAGAAGGGTTGAAAAGCGTGGGAGGCGCAGATGGCACGTGACGCCGGTCTCGAGGAATTGCTGAGAGAGGAGCTTGGGCGACGAGCCGGGCTCAGCGAAAAGGGGATGTTCGGCGGCTGGGCCTTCCTGCTCAACGGCCATCTGCTTTGCGGCGCCCGCGAAGACGGGATGCTGATCCGCCTCGGCAAAGGTAACGATGCCTGGGCGCTGGAGCAGCATGACGTCAAAACCATGTTGATGGGCGGCCGCGAAATGAAGGGGTGGCTGCGCGCCGGGCCGGAAGCCTATGGCAATGACATGCTGCGCAAGCGGCTGCTTCTGGCCGCGCTGGACTTCGTCAAAGGCTTGCCGCCGAAATAGCCGGGCCGCCGAAACAACAAAGAAAATAGGGAAGGGAAATCCATGCCGAAAGCCAATCCACGTCATCCGAAATTCCCCATTCCGGGCGGCCCGGAGCTGCGGGCCAAAGGCTGGCGGCAGGAGGCCCTGCTGCGCCTGCTCGAAAACGTGCTCTCGGTCGGCGAGGACCCTGATAACCTCGTCGTCTATGCCGCCCTCGGCAAAGCCGCCCGCAACTGGGCAGCGCATAAGGGCATCGTGAAGGCGCTGACGGAAATGGATGAGGACCAGACCCTGCTCATCCAGTCCGGCAAGCCGATCGGCCTCATCCGCACGCATGACAAGGCACCGCTCGTCATCATGGCGAACTGCAACATCGTCGGCCAATGGGCAAAGGCCGAAGTCTTCTATGAGCTGCAGCGCAAGGGCTTGATCTGCTGGGGTGGCCTCACGGCCGGCGCCTGGCAATATATCGGCAGCCAGGGCGTGATCCAGGGCACCTACGAAATCTTCATGCGCATCGCGGAGCGCCGCTTCGGCGGCGATCTCTTCGGCCGTTTCGTGCTGACGGCGGGTCTCGGCGGCATGGGCGGTGCGCAGCCGCTCGCCGGTCGCATGGCGGGTGCCGCGATCCTCTGCGTCGATATCGATGCCGAGCGCGCCAGGAAGCGCCAGGACATCGGCTACCTGCAGGAAATCGCCCCGGATCTCGATTCCGCGTTGGCGATGATCGATTCGGCGGTCAAGGAGAAGCGGGCGCTTTCCGTCGGCCTTGTCGGCAATGCGGCGGAGATCTATCCCGAGATCGCGCGGCGCGGCATCGTGCCCGATATCGTCACCGACCAGACCTCGGCGCACGATCTCGTCTATGGCTATGTGCCGAAGGGCATGAACCTGCAGCAGGTTCGGGACTTGCGCGATGATGGTCAAGGACAGCTGATGGCGGCAAGCCGCGCCTCGATCGTCGAGCACGTGAAGGCCATGCTGGACTTCCAGAAAAAGGGTTCGGAAGTCTTCGACAACGGCAACCTGATCCGCACCCAAGCGAAGGAAGGCGGCGTCGCCAACGCCTTCGATATCCCGATCTTCACCGAAGCCTATCTACGGCCGCTCTTCTGCCGTGCGATCGGCCCGTTCCGCTGGATGGCGCTTTCGGGCGAGGAAAGCGACATCGCCCGCATCGACGATCTGCTGCTGGAGATGTTTCCGGACAACAAGATCATCACCAACTGGATCAAGCTTGCCCGCCAGCATGTGCCCTTCGAAGGCCTGCCGGCACGCATCGCCTGGCTCGGCCATGGCGAGCGCACGGCGCTGGCCCGCCGCGTCAACGAGCTTGTCGTAAGCGGCGAGCTGAAAGGTCCGATCGCCTTTTCGCGCGACCATCTCGATGCGGGCGCCATGGCGCATCCGAACATCATGACCGAGCGCATGAAGGACGGCTCCGACGCGATCGCCGACTGGCCGCTGATCGACGCCATGATGCTCTGCTCGTCCATGGCCGATCTCGTCGTCGTCCATTCCGGCGGCGGCGGCTATGCCGGCTATATGACCAGCTGCGGCGTCACCGTGGTCGCCGACGGCACGGCTGCCGCCGACGAACGGCTCGACCACGCGCTGACCAACGACACGGCGCTCGGTGTCATGCGCTATGCCGATGCCGGCTATGAGGAAGCGCTGGACGAAGTTGCGAAAAAGGATGTGCCCTATATCCGTTTGGGATAAGCGCGTCTGTTCTTGGCGACATCGAAAGACTATGGTCCCCGGCAATTCAAGTCGACCTGTTTTACACGCAATTCCGGACGGAAAACCGCTACGCAGTTTTCCTGGAATTGCTCTGGAGAATTGCCCGTGATCCCCTGGACCTTGCTCGACACTGCGAAAATCCCTGGTGGCGGCGAGCTGCGCCTGAAGCAGCGCGGCCAGGAATTTTCCATCATGCTCGGCACCAACGAGTTGATGAATAGCCGTCTGAGCGGCTCGGAGCGGGCGCTTGCCACGCTTTCCTGCGAGAAGATCAAGGGCCGGAAGGCGCCGTATATATTGATCGGCGGCCTCGGCATGGGCTTTACCTTGCGGGCGGCACTCGGCGAACTCGGTGCGGATGCCAAGGTCACCGTTGCGGAACTCGTGCCGGCCGTGGTGACCTGGGCACGCGGACCGATGGCGACGGTCTTCGACGGCTGTCTCGATGACCCGCGCGTCGCTATTCATGAAGGCGATGTGCGCCCGCTCATTCGCGCCCGCAAGGCGGCTTATGACGCCATCCTCCTCGATGTCGACAACGGCCCGGATGGCATCACGTCAGAAGCCAATGACGGCCTCTACGACTATCGGGGCCTGAAGGCAGCGCGTGATGCCTTGCGCCCGGGAGGCGTGCTCGCGGTCTGGTCTTCAGGGCCTGACGAGCGCTTCACAAGACGTCTGCGCGACAGCGGTTTTACCGCCGAGGTGGTCAATACGCGCGCGAATGGCAAAACGGGCGCGCGTCATGTCATCTGGCTCGCGACAAAATCAGGATCATAGCGCCTCGAATTGAAATAGCGCCCGAGATGCTATATATCAATGTCATATCTCAAAGGAGTTATGGCATGGACACCGCAAAGATCTTCTGGTCCGGCCGCTCGCAGGCCGTACGCTTGCCGAAGGAATTCCGCCTCGACGGCGAAGAAGTGCGCATCCGCCGGCAGGGAAAAGCAATCATTCTGGAGCCGATCGCCGAAGATTGGGATTGGCTGGAATCCGTTACAGGGCCGGTCGACCCCGATTTTGAAGAGGCGGCGACGGAACAGCCTGCCGAGCAGCAACGCCCCGAGCTGGATATCTTCAAGTGAAATATCTGCTCGACAGCAATGCCGTCATCGCCCTGATGAAAGGACATTCCGGCTTCGTCAGCGAGCTTCGCAGACATAAGCCCCAGGATTTTGCCATTCCGGCCATCGTCATACACGAGTTATTTTATGGCGCTTACAAGGGCCAGCGCGTTGTCGACAATCTGGCGCGTGTGGATGCCTTGCAGTTCGAGACGCTGGATTTCGACAAGCAAGATGCCCGTGTAGCCGGTGAAATTCGCGCAAGCCTTGCTTCCCTTGGCACACCGATCGGTACCTATGACGTTCTGATCGCGGGCCAAGCGGTCGCCCGCGATCTGATCCTGATAACACGCAATGTCAGAGAATTTCAGCGTGTTGAAAAACTACGTTACGAGGATTGGGCGTCCTTATCGCACGCCTAAAGATAACGCGTTTCCTCCGGCGCACGATCGAAGCGATCGTCGCGGCCGTCGAAATAGCCGACGGGAAGCGAGGTTAATTCCTCGTCGGTGGCATCGTCCAGGCAGCTGATGCTGATCGCATAGAACTTGCCGCCGAGTGCCGGATTTTCACCCCAGTTGAAGGAGCTGATGCCGCAAGTCTTGCAGAAGAGATGATGCAGGATACGCGGGCCGAACTGATATTCGCCGATGCTATCTTCGCCCGAGGTCAGGCGGAAGTCGGCCGGCGTTGCCACAGCCAGCCAATTGCGCTTCTTCTTGCAGATCGAACAGTTGCATTTGAAAGTGCCGCCCTGCAGATCGAGATCGGCTTCGTAAGCGACCGCGCCGCAATGGCAGCTTCCATGATAGGTCTTCTTCATCACTCTCATCCTTCCCTTGAGGTGGCTTCTGCGTAAGCGACGTATTTCTCGAGGGCTTGCTCCCAGCCGCCGGTCTGCAATCTGAGCTCCGTATCGTCGGGCAGCTCGACCTTGCGGAAGACGAGGCGCGTCTTCTCGCCAAGCTCATGAAACTCCACGGTCACCTGCATCGGGTGTTCGGGCCTACCCTCTTGGTTTTCCCAGGCGAAGGTGAAGACAAGGCGCTCGGGCGGAACGATCTCCAGATAGCGGCCATGGCTCCAATATTCCTTGCCCTCCGGTGTCAGAATGCAGTGCCGCCAGGCGCCCCCTTCCCGCAGGTCGACGGAAACGGCTGGGGCTGTCATGTTTTGCGGTCCCCACCAGCGCATGAGATGTTGCGGTTCCGTCCAGAGGCGAAACAGCAGGGCACGCGGCGCGGCAATCTCGCGGGTCAGCACGATCTCGCGCGGCGGGCGCAAGCTGCCGCCCTCAGTTGCTGGGGTCATTCTTTCCTCCCTTTTGCAATAGTGCCGCGTAGTCCTCCAGGCGATCGAGATTGTCGTTCCAGAACTGGCGATAGCTCTCCAGCCAGTCATCGACTTGGCGCAGCGGCTTCGGTTCCAGCCGGCAGGGCCGCCATTGCGCCTCCTTCCCCTTCGAGATCAGGCCCGCTTTCTCCAGCACCTTCAAATGCTTGGAGACGGCCACCAGCGACATGTCAAAGGGTTCGGCCAGCTCGGACACGGATGCCTCGCCGGTCGTCAGCCGCGCCAGGATTGCCCGCCGGGTGGGATCGGCGAGGGCTGACAAAGTCGTGCTCAAGGTATCCATGCGGGATGATAAACCAGAAAGTTAATTAACTTATCGGTTTAATATAGGCCGAAATTGCGAGAGTCAAGCAGACGCATTCATGGGCAGGCCAGGACAGAAAGCGATTCGTTAGCCGGTGTACGATCTCAGGAGAGGGTGTTGGAGACCTCGATCAGGTTTTCATCGGGATCGCGAAAATAGACCGAGAGAATGGGGCCGGTCGCGCCGGTCCGGTTAACCGGACCCTCTTCAATCGCAACGCCCTCGGCCGTGAGGTGAGCGATGATGTCATCCAGCGGCGTCGTGCTGATGAAGCAAAGGTCGGCCGAGCCCGGCGTCGGTCGTTCGGCCTTGGGCTCGAACTCGTGTCCGGCGCGGTGCAGATTGATCTTCTGGTTGCCGAAGGTCAGAGCCTTGCGGCCCTCCCCGAAAGTTTCGATGCCCATGCCGAGAGTGCGGGCATAGAAATCGCAGCTCTGATCGATGCTCGCAACCGTGAGCACCAGATGATCGAGATGGTCGATGCGGATCATGGGAACCTCCTGGCCTCAACGGCGCGCCAGCCTGGCGACGGCAAAAGCACTGGCGAGACATAGTGCCAGCATGACGAGGATGAAGGCAACCACCGCATTCCAGCCATCGGCAAGCCAGAAATAGCCGCCGACCGAGCCGGCAATGCTGGAACCGAGATAATAGGCGAGCAGGTAGAGCGAGGAGGCGTGCCCCTTGAAGCCATCGGCCAGCCGTCCCACCAGCGCACTGGCGACGGAATGGGCCATGAAGAAACCGATCGTCACGAGGACGATGCCGAGAATGATCAGCGGCAATGAGCTGGAGAGCGTCACCGCTGCGCCAAGTGCCGCGATCAGCACGCCCACCAGCAGCACGACAAAATGGCCGATGCGATCGCCGAGCAGACCGGCAGCCCAAGAGGCGACGATGCCGAAGAGATAGGCGGTGAAGATCAGACCAAGCTCGGTTTGGCTGAGATCATAGGGATCGGCGACGAGACGGAAGCCGGCATAGTTATAGACCGTGACGAAGGAGCCCATGACGAGAAAGCCGATGGCAAAGAGCAGCGGCAGCGCCGCATTGCCGAAGTGACCGCCCCAGGCCTTTACGTGAAAGGCGGTATCGAAGCCCTTGCGAGGAGTGAAATTGCGCGACGGCGGCAACAGATAGAGGAAGCCAATGGCGGCGATCAGGCCGAGTATGCCAACGGTTGCCAAAGCTGGCCGCCAGCTCAGATATTCGGCGATCGTACCGGTCACCACGCGCCCGGCCATGCCGCCGAAGGCGTTGCCGGCGATGTAGAGGCCCATGGCGCCGCCAAGGCCGCGCGGTTCGATTTCTTCAGCCAGATAGGTCATGGCGACGGCTGGGACGCCGCCCAGCAGAAAGCCTTCGAGCGCGCGAACGGCAAGCAGCATATGCCAGCTTGGTGATACCGCGCAGACGAGCGTACAGATGGCCGCGCCAAGCAGCGAAATGAACATCAGGCTGCGGCGGCCAAGGCTCTCGGAAACGGCGGCGGCGCCGAAAATCGCGAAGGCCAGGAAGCCGGTCGAAAGCGAGAGCGACAGCGAACTTGCAGCCGGCGTGACCCCGAAGTCCTGCGAGAAGATCGGCATCAGCGGCTGCACGCAATAGAGCAGCGAGAAGGTGGCAAAGCCCGAGAGAAACAGCGCGATGGTCGCACGGCGGAAGGCGGGCGTGCCGCGCGTGAGGAATTGGCGAGGCTCGGCCTGCGGCTCGTTCCTGACGAGCGTCAATTCGGGACTGGATGGAACTTCGGAAGCAGTGGTTTCCTGCTTTCTGGCGGCGCGAAACATGGGGGCACCCAACCTTTCTTACCCTGGAATCTAGTCAGGTCGGCTTCATTAGTCCAATATATGGAACAGGCGATCTCAATAGCTTTTGGAGATAGCGTTGGAGCTACGTCATATCCGCTATTTTCTGGCGCTCGCGGAAGCAGGGAATTTCACGCGCGCGGCCGCCAAGCTCGGCATCGGCCAGCCGCCGCTCAGCCAGCAGATCCGGGACCTGGAAAACGAGGTGGGCGCGCAACTGTTTCACCGCGTGCCGCATGGCGCGGAGCTGACGGCCGCCGGCGAGGCCTTTCTCACCGAAGCAAGAATGGCGATTGATGCGGCGGAAAAGGCAAAGCTCGCCGCCCAGCGCGCCAATCGCGGCGAGATCGGCCGCCTGTCGCTTGGCTTCACCGCATCTTCCGCCTTCAACACCATCGTCACGGCAACCATTCGCGAATTTCGGCGGCACTGGCCGAAGGTGCTGATATCGCTGACCGAAATGAACACCAATGCGCTGATGGAACGGCTGATGCGCGGCGAGATCGACGCGGCTTTCATTCGTCCGGGCCTGGAAGATCCGCGAGATGTGCGCCTGAAGCGCTTTGCCGACGAGCCGATGCTGATCGCGCTGCCGGCACATCATCCGCTGGCGAAAAAGGAGCACGTGCCGATCGCGGCGCTCGCCGGTGAGCCCTTCATCCTCTTTCCGCAGCCTCTATGACGATATCGTTGGAGCTTGCCGCGAGGCGGGCTTCGAGCTTGTGGTGACGCAGGAGGCGCCGCAGATCCCCTCCGTCGTCAATCTCGTCGCCGCCAATCTCGGCGTTTCCATCGTCCCGGCTTCGATCGCACAGATCAAGCTCGACGGCGTGGCCTATCGGCAGATCGACGGGCCGCCGGTCGTGGCGCGGCTCGGCCTCGCCAGTCTCAAGGCGCAGCGATCGCCCGTCATCGCCAACCTCATGAGCCTGATTGCGTAGCTATTTGTTTTCACGCAATTCCGGACGCAAAACCGCTTCACACTTTTGCTGGAATTGCTCCCGCTCCCAATAAGGCGGATCGCCAAAAGCCTTCTTCAAATGATCGGCCATTGCCCGGAGCTTGGCCGAGGGATTGCGCCCCTCCGGATGAGCCATGAAAATGAACTCAGGCTCGGGCCGATAGCCGACATCGATTTCGACAAGCCGCCCCTCCCTCACCGAAGGCCCCGCAATGAAGGCCGGCAGCAAGGCGATGCCGAGCCCGCCAATCGCTGCATCGTGAAGGACATCGCCGTTGTTGACGCCCAGAGCCAGCTTCGCACGGATGACCACAGCACCGTCTGGTCCCTCGAAACGCCAATCCGCAACACCGCGATTCGTGTAGAAAATACCACGATGATTCTCTAGGTCGGCCAGGGAGGAGGGCTTGCCGTGACGGCTCAGATAATCCGGCGAGGCCACAAGAAGGCGGCGACTGCGGGCGAGCTTCCATGCGATCAGGCGCGAGTCGGCGATCAGGCCGTTGCGTATGATCGCATCATAGCCATCCGAGGCGGCATCGACGCGGCGGTCGTCGAGGTCGAGCGTCAACTCGATCTCCGGATGCGCGGCGAGAAACGGATAGAGAGCCGGCCCCAGATGCAGGCGGCCGAAGGTGACGGGCGCGGCGATGCGCAGCGGTCCCATCAGCGTGCCGCGCCGCTCGGCAAGATCGGCCGCCGCCTCGCGAACCTCCTGCGCGATACGCGTCGCGCGCTGCAGAAAAGCCGCGCCATCCTCCGTCAGGGTCAGCTTGCGGGTCGTGCGATGAAGCAGGGTTGCTCCCAACGCCTTCTCCATTTCCGAGAGCCGTTCGCTGACGACGGATTTCGACAGGCGCAGGCGTCGGGCCGCCTCGCTGATCGAGCCGGCCTCGGCTACAGTCACGAACGTCACGATCCCATCGATCTTCAGCATCGTTCGGAAACTCCGAATTCGAATTCCTCTTTTTGAAGACTAATCCGAACGATCGGAAAAGGCCATCTTCCTCGTATCGGACAAACCGAAAGACACGTTCCCACACAGGAGATGGAACAATGAACCGCTTGAATGGAAAAGTCGCAATCGTCACCGGCGCCAGCTCCGGCATCGGCCGTACCACGGCAAAACTCTTCGCTGCCGAGGGCGCCAAGGTTATCGTCGGCGCTCGCCGCGCAGCAGAGTTGGAGAGCCTTGCCGCCGAGATCAAAGCTGCCGGCGGTGAAGCAGCCGTATTGGCCGGCGATGTACGCTCGGAAGACTACCACAAGGCGCTGGTCGCCCTTGCGGTCGAGCGCTACGGCAAGCTCGATATTGCCTTCAACAATGCCGGCACGCTCGGCGAGGCCGGCCCCAGCACCGAGGTTTCGGAGACAGGTTTTTCCGAAGCGCTGGCGATCAACCTTACCGCGTCGTTCCTCGCCGCCAAGCATCAGATCGGCGAAATGATCAAGCACGGCGGTGGTTCCGTGATTTTCACATCGACCTTTGTCGGCCATACCGTCAGCTTCCCGGGCGTAGCCGCCTATGCCGCCAGCAAGTCCGGCCTCATCGGCTTGACGCAAACACTGGCCGCCGAATTCGGCCCGCAGAATGTGCGCGTCAATGCCGTCCTACCGGGTGCCGTCGATACCGATATGTATCGCGCAATGAACGACACGGCCGACAAGCAGGCTTTCATAACCAAACTGCATGCGCTGAAGCGCGTCGCCGGTCCGGAAGAAATTGCTCGCTCGGTCCTTTATCTCGCCTCCGATGACGCAAGCTTCGTCAGCGGCACGGCTTCGCTCGTCGACGGCGGCCTTTCGATCACGCGTACCTGACCGCCCTTTTCACGGCGCAATTACCGTCGCCGACATGATCCCGCAAAGCATGAATTGATTGCGGGATCATGTCGCTGGAATGCTTTGAATAGGTAAGGACGGGCCGCGGATCCTACTTCCCCTGCGGCCCTTCCACTCAGAACATCGTATTATTGTTCTTCGATGTCTCGGGGATCGGCTGCACCGAATCCCAATGTTCCTGGATCTTGTTGTCCTCGACGCGGAAGATATCGACGATGGCGCTGCCGCGGTCGCCCGGCTGACGAATGGCGTGGACGCGCAGGATCACATAATCGCCGTCGACCATCACCCGCTTGATCTCGCTCTTCGACAGAGGATAATTTTTCTTCAGGTACTCGAGGAAGCCGCGCAGGCCTTCGGGCCCATCGGCGGCGAGAGGATTGTGCTGGATGTACTTGCCGAGATACTTGGAAGCCGCGTCGAAGTCCTTGTCGTTCAACGCCTTCTGGTAGAAATCCAGAACGATCTCCTTGTTCTTCAGCTCCTGCGGCGAATAGGCACGCTCGGCAAAGGCCGGCATGGCGGCGGCCATGATTGGCAGGGCGATCATCGCGACTTTCATCAGTTTCAAGGCGTTACTCCTTCGAACGTTAACGCGCTCAGATTTGTCGAGATAGAAGGCGCTCGCAAATGACAAGGGCGTGAGGCTTCCGTGATCATCTGCGAGAAATGGTGCGGCCGGACGATTACAACCATGACAGGGCAATGCCGCGTTGCCTATGACACGCCAAAGGCTTAGGCTTATGGGCAAAAGAACAGGCGACGGGTTCAGACATGGTTCTCGCGGGAAAGCGCATCCTTCTCATCATCTCCGGCGGCATCGCGGCCTATAAGAGCCTCGACCTCATTCGCCGGCTGCGCGAGCGCGGCGCGAGCGTGCGGCCCGTCATGACATCGGGCGCGCAGGAGTTCATCACGCCGCTTGCCGTCGGCGCGCTTGCCGCCGACCATGTCTTCACCGATCTATTTTCGCGAGAGGATGAGCAGGATGTCGGCCATATCAGGCTGGCGCGCGACTGCGACCTCGTGCTGATCGCGCCCGCGACTGCCGATCTGCTCGCCAAGATGGCAAACGGGCTGGCGGACGATCTTGCCTCGACCATATTGCTCGCCACGGACCGGCCAGTGCTGGCCGCTCCTGCGATGAACCCGAAGATGTGGGCGCATCCGGCGACCAGGCGGAATATCGAGACCCTGCGCAGCGACGGCATCGCCTTTGTCGGTCCGATGACCGGCGAAATGGCCGAGAGTGGCGAGAGCGGCGCGGGACGGATGGCGGAACCGCTCGATATCGTCGCGGCAGCCGAGAGACGGCTTGATGACGGCGCCAAGCCGCTTGCCGGCAAGAAGGCGATCGTCACCTCCGGCCCGACGCATGAGCCGATCGATCCCGTGCGCTATATCGCCAACCGTTCGTCGGGACGGCAAGGCCATGCCATTGCCGCAGCGCTTGCGGCCCTCGGCGCCGACGTCACCCTCGTGTCTGGCCCGGTCACCATATCCGACCCGGTCGGCCTTAATGTCATCCATGTCGAGCGGGCGGACGAAATGCGCGACGCGGTGCTTGCCGCCCTTCCCGCTGATATCGCCGTGATGGTGGCTGCGGTCGCGGACTGGCGCGTCGCCTCCGCATCCGACCAGAAAATCAAGAAGCATCCGGGCGAGTCGATCCCGACGCTGGCGCTCACGGAAAACCCCGACATTCTGAAAACCGTCGGCCATCATACGCAGCGGCCGAAACTCGTCATCGGCTTTGCCGCCGAAACGCAGGATGTCGAGAGCAATGCCCGCGCGAAGCTGGAACGCAAGGGCGCCGACTTCATCGTCGCCAACGACGTCTCGCCCGCGACCGGCATCATGGGCGGCACGCGAAACCGCGTGAAGATCGTCAGCCACGCAGGCGTCGAGCAATGGCCCGATCTCGACAAGGACGAAGTGGCGGCACGACTGGCAGCCCTGATATCAGCACAATTCAAGCAGGGATAGCGGCTGCCGGCAGTCGCTCGGCGGGCGCACGTTCTTCCGGCTGGAAGGGCGCGACATGGACGCCGGTATCGTCAATCAAAACAGCGCTGCCATCGGGGATTTCGCACCAGGCATCAACATCGTCGTTCAACGGTTCCGACACGAGGCAGTATCCCGAGCCGACAGGCGAGGCATAGAGCGTCGGCGCCTTGCGGTCGGTCGCATAACGGATGGCATAGAGCGATTTGCCGTCGGAAAAGGCTGATGTGAAGCGCACCAGCACCGAACCGGTCAGATGCAGCGAAAGCCCTTCGACGAAACCGATGGTCTCCGCTATCGCCGCAGTCGGATTCGTCGCCAGGCCGAACTGCATCGCCAGCAGGAACAGAAGCTCCGAATCGGTCGTGCCGCTGCGGGCATGGAATAGCCGGTCGTCGAGCATGGCTTCCATCGGCCGGCGCAGGCGGTCGAAGTTGGAAATCTGGCCATTGTGCTGGAACGACCAGTTCTCGAACACAAAGGGATGGCAGTTGTCGCGCCGCGTGCCGCCGCCGGTGGCCGCGCGGACATGGGCAAGGAAGAGCGGCGAACGGATCTGCCGCGCAAGGCTCTTCAGATTGCAATCGGACCAGGCCGGCAGGATATCGCGGTAGCGGCCGGGTTCCGGCCGGTCGCCGTACCAGGCGATGCCGAAACCGTCACCATTGGTCGCTGTCTTGGCGCGCGTGGCGCAATGGGATTGTTCGATCAGGGAGTGGGCGGGCGAAGACACCAGCTCCTCCAGATAGAGGGGGTCTCCACGATAGGCTGCCCAGCGACACATGCGTCTCTCACTCCGATTCCCGCTGTGTTCCTGTCCCGCGGGAGAATGGCAAATCTTGGACGATTGTTTATGTGGAATGGGTAATAAACTCTTAATTTTCCATTCCGCAACATGCAGGATGACAGATATTCGATGCTCCGTCCGATCACATTCTGCATCGCAACATTTTCATCGTGAAACCCCCTGCGACGGCGATTCTGGCGAAGAACGCGGCGAGACCAGACATTTCAGTGCGACAATAAGTGTGAAGCTCTCCCAGACCGCGCCTCTTGCATCGGCTCAAATTTGAGCTACGTTTGTCTTGTCTGAAACGTAACGAAAGGAAGGTGATCCAATGTCTAGTGAGATTTCGGTCTTTGTATACGGCATGGAAATGGTTGTGAACGTTGCGAGGCAGCCCTCGCGCTGATCAACACCTTCCCGAAGCGGTTCGCCGCTTCAGGCCAGTTACGGGCCAAAGCTCATGGGGGGTCGCTTAAGGCGGCCCCTTTTGATTTTCAGCCGTTCGTTTTTTTGCCTTGCCAAACGGGACGAGCGCCTTAGCTAACCCAGCATGTCTTCTCAGGAACAGCCCGAACAGGGTGACGCCAAGCCGAGGCCGCTGAACGAGCCGGCCCTTACCGCACTCTCATTGTATCCGCAGGACTGGGCCTTGTTCCTCGATATCGACGGAACCTTGCTTGATCTGGCCGAAAGGCCGGAGGCGATCGTCGTGCCCGACTATCTGCCCGCCACGCTTCATGCCCTCTCCCGCCAGCTCGGCGGCGCGCTGGCCTTGGTGACGGGTCGCGCCATCGAATTCGTCGATCCGCTCTTTGCCCCCTTCCGCTTCCCTGTTGCCGGCCTGCATGGCGCTGAGCGCCGCGATGCGGGCGGACGGCTGCGGCGCGCGCATGTCCCGCCCGCCTTCCAGGCGCTGAAGCAGACCATTGCGTACGAGGCTCAAGCCTGGCCCGGCACCATCGTCGAGGACAAGGGGGCCGCGGTCGCGGTTCACTTTCGGCATGCCCCCGCATACGAGGTAGCGATCGACGAGGCCATGCAACGCCATCTGGAGGAAGCCGGTCCGGACTGGACCCTTCAGCGCGGCAAGATGGTGATCGAAATCTGCCCGGCACATGCCAGCAAGGGACATGCCGTCGAGGCGTTTCTTGCCGAAACGCCCTTCGAAGGACGCCGCCCGGTCGTGATCGGCGATGACGTGACCGACGAGACGATGTTTGCCGCCGCCAACCGCCTCGGCGGTCAATCCGTGCGCGTCGGCGAAGGCAACGGAAAAACGCTGGCGCGTGCATCCATTGGCTCGCCTGCGCGTTTAAGGGACGTGCTGGGAACGCTCGTCAAGTAATCCGCCGATCGCTGCGGCGTCCTCCAGCTTGTTATTTTCCCGCAATTCCGCGCGGAAAGCCGCTGCGCACTTTTCCTGGAATTGCTTTAGCCTTCTCGAAAGGAAGTTACCGTTGAGTCGTCTCATCATCGTTTCCAACCGCGTTTCCGTGCCTGATCACAAGGGTGCGGCAGCCGCGGGCGGCCTTGCCGTGGCGCTGCAGGCAGCTCTTGCCGAGCGCGGCGGCATCTGGATGGGCTGGTCCGGCAAATCGAGCGGCGACATCGACCCCGAGCCGCTGCAGATGACGCAGGACGGCAATATTGCCTACGCCCTGACCGATCTGACCCAGACCGACGTCGAGGAATATTATCAGGGCTTTGCCAACCGCGTGCTCTGGCCGATCTGCCATTACCGGCTCGATCTCGCCGAATATGCCCGCAAGGAAATGACCGGCTATTTCCGCGTCAACCGTTTCTTCGCCCATCGCCTTGCCCCGCTGGTGGAGCCGGACGACATCATCTGGGTACATGACTATCATCTCATCCCGCTGGCGGCGGAGCTGCGGCAGATGGGGCTGAAGAACCGCATCGGCTTCTTCCTGCACATTCCCTGGCCGCCGGCCGACGTCGTGCTCGCCATGCCGGTACACGAAGAGATCATGCGCGGCCTCTCCTCCTATGATCTCCTCGGCTTCCAAACCAAATACGATCTGGAAAACTTCGCCGGCTGCCTGAAACGCGAAGGCATGGGCATCGAGAAAAGCCCCGGCCATTTCAGCGCTCACGGCCATGATTTTCGCGGCGGCGCCTATTCGATCGGTATCGAGACGGCAGGCTTTGCCGCCTTCGCCCGCAAGGCCGCATCGCACAGCATGGTGCACAGGGTGCGCAAAAGCATCGAAGGCCGCGACCTGATCCTCGGTGTCGACCGGCTTGATTATTCCAAGGGCATCACGCAGCGCATCGACGCCTTCGAACGCTTCATCACCAACAATCCCGCCCACCAGCGCAGCGTCACCTATCTGCAGATCACGCCGAAATCGCGCTCCGAAGTGCCGGAATACGAGGCGATGCAGCATGCGGTTGCCGAACAGGCCGGCCGGGTCAACGGTGCGATCGGCACGGTCGACTGGGTGCCGATCCGCTACATCAACCGCTCGATCAGCCGCCCGATACTGGCGGGCCTCTACCGGCTCGCCAAGGTCGGGCTGGTGACGCCGCTGCGCGACGGCATGAACCTGGTCGCCAAGGAATATGTCGCCGCGCAGGATCCGGAAGACCCTGGCGTGCTGGTGCTCTCACGCTTTGCGGGTGCGGCGCGCGAGCTGAAGGGCGCCCTTCTGGTCAATCCCTATGATGTCGACGGCACGGCGAACGCCCTTGCGCGGGCCGTCAACATGCCGCTGCAGGAACGGCAGGAGCGCTGGCGCGGCATGATGGATCACCTGCTTGAAAACGACGTATCGCACTGGTGCGAGACCTTTCTCGCAGATCTCACTTCGGAATAGATCATGACTACCCGGCGGCTGCTTCGGCGAGCAGCCATTGCGCCAGCTGCTCGGCATGCGGGTTCGGTGTCGATGGCGGCAGCAGCCAATAGCCTCGAGCAGGCGCTTCGAGCATGGGGCCTGCCGTCACCAGCGTCCGGGCGGCAAGCAGCGAATCGACAAGACCGATCCAGCCGATGGCAACGCCCTGCTCGCTGAGGGCGGCCTGCACGACAAGCGAATAGGTATTGAAGCGCAGATCGCCGCGACCGGCATAGGCATCCCGGGCAATGCCGAAGGCCGCGAGATAGCTCTCCCAATCGAACCAAGGCGACGGCATCTCCGAATCGAGATGAACGAGCGTGGTGCCGGCGAGCTGCGAGGGATCGGTGAACGGGCCATGACGTTCCGCAAAACCTCTGGTGCAAATCGGCACGACCTTCTCCGGCAACAACAAACTGGCAGCCGGACCGAATTCGCTGCGCGTGCCGAAGAAGACGGCGATATCACCACTCTCCGGCGCGCCGCGATCCAGCCGCTGCGTGGCGACGATCTGGATATCCACCTCAGGGTGAAGAAGCCGGAACGCATGCATGCGGGGAATCAGCCAGAGGGCGGAGAAGGCATAGTCCGTGCGCAGGCGCACTGATGGCCGCTCCGCCTCGGCGCGGAAACTGCGCACCAGATGATCGACGCCACCAACAGCCCTTTCGACGATCTCGAACAGGCGCCGGCCTTCCGGCGAGAGCTCGACGCCGCGATGCTGGCGGCGAAACAGGGGGACACCCATCTGCTCTTCGATGCGGCGGATCTGATAGCTGACGGCCGGTTGCGTCAAGCCGAGTGCCGAGGCGGCGGCAGAAAGGCTGCCGGAACGCCCCACCTCCACGAAGATCCGCAGCCAGCCGAGATCGACCAAACGTTCAGCCATAAAATTTCCTTTTGGCTTCCATCGAAAAACGCCTACTTCACAGGAAGAACTCTAGTGATGTTCAATAAAATAATCCAATAACAAGAGGGAGCCATCGTCATGCGCATGTCTGCAATGGGTCGGCTGGCCGCCGGCGCCCTTCTATACGCCTTGACGCCCTGGCTTGCCGGCGTCACCACTATCGACGGCAAGCCTGGCCTCGATGCCGTCAAAGCCGCCATCGGCCTCTAATTTCCAAGAAAGACGCAAACATGTCCCGCCCGAATATCCTCATCCTCATGGTCGATCAGTTCAACGGGACATTCTTTCCCGACGGCCCGGCCGATTTCCTGCATGCGCCGGTCCTGAAGGCTCTGGCGAAGCGCTCGGTGCGCTTTGCCAACAGCTATACGGCAAGCCCGCTTTGCGCGCCGGCGCGCGCTTCCTTCATGTCCGGGCAGTTGCCGAGCCGCACCCGCGTTTACGACAATGCCGCCGAATTCTGCTCGGACATCCCGACCTTTGCCCATCATCTGCGTGCCGCCGGCTACCAGACGGCGCTGTCGGGCAAGATGCATTTCGTCGGCCCGGACCAGATGCACGGCTTCGAGGAGCGGCTGACGACCGATATCTACCCCGCCGATTTCGGCTGGACGCCTGATTATACCAAGCCCGGCGAGCGCATCGACTGGTGGTATCACAATCTCGGTTCGGTGACCGGCGCCGGCACGGCCGAGATTACCAACCAGATGGAGTATGACGACGAGGTTGCCTATCACGCCAACCGCAAGCTCTACGATCTCTCGCGCCGGCATGACGATCGGCCCTGGTGCCTAACGGTCAGCTTCACGCATCCGCACGACCCCTACGTCGCGCGCCGCCGCTTCTGGGATCTCTATGAGGATTGCCCGGCGCTCGACCCGGAAGTCGGCGAAATCCCCTTCGAGGAGCAGGACGCGCATTCGCAGCGGCTGATGAAGGCGTGCGATCACACCGCCTTCGACATCACGCCGGAACAGATCCGCCGGGCGCGGCGCGGCTATTTCGCCAATATTTCCTATGTCGATGAAAAAATCGGCGAGATCCTGGAAACGCTCGAGCGCGGCCGCATGGCCGACAACACCATCATCCTCTTCGTCTCGGACCATGGCGATATGCTCGGCGAGCGCGGCCTTTGGTTCAAGATGAACTTCTTCGAGGGCTCGGCCCGCGTACCGCTGATGATCGCAGCCCCCGGCTGGCAGCCGAAGCGGATCGACCAGCCGGTTTCAACGCTCGACGTGACGCCGACGCTGGCAGCGCTCGCCGGGATCGACATCGCATCGCTGCGCCGCTGGACCGATGGCGAAGACCTGACCCCCTTGGCGCTCGACACCGGAAGCCGTAGCCCCGTGCCGATGGAATATGCGGCGGAAGGCTCCGAGGCGCCGCTCGTCGGCTTGCGTGATGGCCGCTACAAGCTGACCCTTTGCGAGAAGGATCCGCCCATGCTCTTCGACATCGAAGCGGACCCGAAGGAGCTGAGCAATTTGGCCGGCGACCCCGCCCATGTCGAAACACTGGAAAGGCTGACGGCGCAGGCCATGGAGCGCTGGAACTTGGCAAGCTTCGACGCCGCCGTGCGCGAAAGCCAGGCGCGGCGATGGGTGGTCTACACGGCGCTACGCAACGGCGCCTATTATCCCTGGGATTATCAGCCGCTGCAGAAGGCGTCGGAGCGTTACATGCGCAACCACATGGACCTCAACGTGCTGGAGGAGAACCAGCGCTTTCCCCGAGGCGAATAGGAACGAACAGGATTTCGGCAGCCCGTCGACGATCGAAGCAATATGGTCGCGCCGTCACAAGGTAGACTATTTATGAAAATCAGCCCGAGAAACCGCTTCAAGGCAAGGTCGTCGAATCACCAAGGATGCGACAACAGCGCATGTTCGCATCGATATCGGCAATGGCTCGATCGTCACCCCTCGACCACCAATGAGGCTGTGGACGAGCTAGGCCTGACGGTGGGCTCTTCGGCCTATGCCGTGATCAAGGCATCCGATGTCATGGTCGCTGTCGACTAGGTATTCGAGGGTCGGAGGCAATAGCGGATGTCCAGAGTAAGCCAGACATGTTGTATATGGTCGACCTGTTCTTTCTTACCTCCATTGTGCAAGACAGGCGCCGGAATAGTTGCTGGTTTTTCGACAGGAGAAGCGACAAAGGGATGCCTACCCCATTTGGCTGATTGTGATCGGCTAGCGTGATAAATTGACCCGGTTTTGGGGCAAAGATAAAAATGCGGCATGGGGATTTTTCGGATCACATTCGGTGTCGAACCGATCGAGCTGGCGATTAGGTTTATCCTGATCGCGACGATGTTGATCGTGCCGGAGCTGCGGTTGGTTTCCACGGTCCAGGGTTATCCGCTGCTGCCGGATGCGCAGATCGCATCCATTTCGGCCGAGCGTACCGCTGATTGCCGGATCGCAGAAGATTTTGGCGCGGCGCACGATCATAAACATAGTCACGGACGGAAATGTTATGGCGTCGCGTACCTGGTTTTTGGCCTCCCGACGACTGTGACAACTCTATATGGCCCACGCCTCACAACCGTTCGTTTTATCCAGGCTGGCCGAAGTTAATCTCCGTCATTCCTCCCAATATTCTTCGTCCCCCGATAGGATGATCTGTGACGCCGCGCAGCCAGTGCTGCGCTCGATGCGTCGGACCGCGACCCAATCACCATTGTAGTTTGAAGATGGAACGCCAGCCACTACCGGCCCGGTCAATTCGCCGTACTCCAACATCATCCTGGTCTCAGCAGCTACGTTGAGCCCGACCGATGGTGACGCCGTAGTTTGCCAAGCATCTTCGTTGGATCGCAACAGCCAAACTGAATTCCGAGGCCTCGTCGCACTTTATTCATGTCACCAATGATGCTCTGACCGCAGGATCGTTGCCGGACGAGCATCCATGAGGGATTTTGCCATGCTGACTCAGGTAATGGGAATGAGCGTTGTGATGCGTCGAATGCCGCGTCGGGTTCTGCGCACTCTGTGGGCCGGGATGCCACCCGGTATGATGAAGACCACGCTCGTGTATCGCAGCGGTCGATATATTTATCATCGATACAGCCGCAACGCTGAGAAAGTTCAAAGCCACTACACGCATTTCATGCGAAATCCACCGCTGCTGGAGGTTCTCGCCGGGACGTTATCTGATCATGCAAAGGGATCGACGCTGCGGGTAGCGTCGATTGGATGCAGTACCGGAGCTGAGCTTTACTCGACCTTATACGTGCTTAAGGCCAAGCGGCCGGACCTGAATTTCATGTCGCATGGGCTCGATATATCAAGCGGCGTCGTCGAGGTCGCTGCACGAGGTGTCTATCGTCCCGACCAGGCCGCTGCGGTGGCCGGTCTATACACGGCCGGGCGGGCTGAAGTCTCAAGCGACGACATTGAGAAACTCAGTGGCATTGTCGAAGCCTTGCCGGATAGAACAGTCCGCGTCCGGGACTCGCTTCGTGAGAACATTACTTGGCTGACGGCCGACGCAACCGATCCAATGGTCGCAGAACTGATTGGCGAACAGGACATTTTGATTGCGAATAATTTCATGGGACCGATGGATGATGGCCTCGCTGAAAAATGCCTTCGCAATCTGATGAGGCTCGTTAGGCCGGGCGGCTATCTCGTGGTCGATGGCATCGATCTCGATGTCAAAATGAAGGTTCTGAACGGCTCTCGCTTCAAGCCTGTCCTTATTCGACAGGATGATATTTGGCTGGCCGATGAATCAAAAAAAGGATGGCCATGGCTTCGGTGGAGCCGGGAACCGCTCAACCGACGCGAACCGGGCTGGGCTGTCAGGTATTCGGTTATTTTTCGTCTGGCAGGCCGACCAAACCAGCCTTCAAATCCATGACCGGCATCTGGAAAAAGTCGTGCGAAGGGCGGTGCCGGCAACAGTCCGGGTCGATTGCGGCCTGGCTGCTTGCCGGTGGAGAGGGGCGGAAATGAAAGGAGGAAAATCCCTATCCGTTCTTCGGAAGGTCGTGGCTGACGGATCTTGGGTCGCCACAGCAAAGATCACGTCCCAAGTGAGCCAAATTGGGACCTTCTTCCTGGCGGCTCGTATCTTGATGCCGGACGAATTTGGTTTCTATGCTTTCCTGTCAGCACTCATGGTTCTGCTCGTCGTCCTTGCAGAGGGGGGATGGGCAGAATTCATCATGAAATCGGGCGACGACCGCGACCGCTTCGAACAGCTCGTAAGCATATCGCTCCTGAGCGGCTTGCTGGTTACATCGGTCGGCTTGGGCGGTGCCTTCGTCCTCTACACGGCATTCGAGCAACAGGCGGAAGGTGTGTTGGTGGCCATATTCAGCTGCTGGATACTGCCTGCGGCAATCGCCACAGTCTATGACGGCACACTCGTCGCCTGCGGAAGGCTGCGCGCGCAGGCAATCGTTCGTATCGCCAGCGAAGTGGTGGGGTTCTCGGTGACAGCCACAGGTCTCTTCATGGGAGGGCATGCCACTGCGCTTGTCGTCGGCCGGATCGTGTCGCAGCTCGTAATTTTGGTTGGATCAGTCTGTTTCGTCCGCCGAAAACCACGATTGCATCTAACCTGGGCTACGGTGGTGGAAGTCGCGGCATTCTCCAAATACATCGTCGCAACCCGAATGATCATTTTCCTTGGTTCCTATTCGGGCACACTCGCCGTCGGTGGCTTCCTTGGCGTTACGGAAGCTGGATACTACCGCGCCGCAGAACGGATTGTTGCAGCTATCTCCGAGCTTATGGGTGAGCCCGTAAGGGCGCTTGCCTGGGTAGGGTTCAGGCGGGCACGAGACCTAGGTGAATTAAACGGAACGAATGCTCTTGCCAGCGCCGCCGACCAATTCCTGGTTTGGCTTTTTGTCGTCGCAAGCCCGGTCTATCTCGGGCTTATGCTGGTCTCGCCCGAGCTGATCCATATCGTGCTTGGCGAAAAATGGATGCCCTCCGCGATCATTGTTTCCATACTGTGCGTGAAGCTGCTGTTGCTTTCGCCAGGATATATCTCCGAACCCCTTTTGACGCTGAGTGGCAACATTCATCGCAGAATGGCGGTCACCATGGTCAATGCGGCTGTCTCCGTCCTCTTCATCATCATCTTTGCACCGATGGGGCTTTTGGCCTTGGCGGCGAGCCAATGTGTGAGCGCATCCTTTTCACTAACGACCTCCGCCAGAATCCAGATCCGTTACGTCGGAGTGAATTGGCGAAAAGTCATCAAGGATTCCATCCATATGATCGGGCCTTCTGCCGGGTTGATGATCGCGGCGGTTCTAAGTCTTCAATACGTGATTCAGTTCGCAGCAATGCCGACGATATTGGCGCTTTTTCTGAAGATCGCCGTGGGCACCGCAGCATATGTCTCGCTGTTCCTCATTATGACGTTTTGGACGAGACGGTTTCCGACACCCGCTTAGAGTGGTTCAGTTTTTCACGGAATTTCTGAACTGCGCCATCTCGCCGTCGCCGGTCTGGAAATCTCCGGGCTGTGGCGGCGCGATCGGCTTGAACAGCGTGCGATCCGGCTTCAGGTCGAGCAAGGGCGTGCCGTCAAGGCAATCGAGGCCGCGCACCTGCAGCACGGCCCCTTCAACGGCTTCCAGCTTGACGATGGATGTGCCGATGGGATTGGGCCGAACCGGTGAGCGTAGCGAGAAAGTGCCGTGCACCTTGCCGCTACTGGCCGGGCTCTGCAGCACGAGGTCCCGGCGCGAACGATCCAGCCAATAGAGAACCTCCAGCCGCTCGAAGGCTTCCACGCCTCGCAGCGCCGCCACCCAGGGCTCGAAGATCTCGATCCGGCAAATGGGGCCGTCGCGGCGGCCCTGACGCGGCGTGTCCATGCGCGATGTCCAGGGCGTTGAAATGCGGCCGATGAAGGTGAGGCCGGCATCCGCGGCCGCGGGCGGCTCGACGGCCACTTCGTTTTCGCGAATTTCGTTTTCCCGAACCATGAATGCCTCCTCGACCTCGGAGCTTACTTTACGCCCTTCAGTAGCGCCGCCAACTGATCGTTGGTCAGATCGACCTGATAGAACAGCTTGTAGAATTGCTTCACATCGTCGGAAAAATCGCTGCGGAAGAGCTTCGGATAAATGAGCTTCTCCATCCAGCGCACGCCGAGCAGCCGGTTGACGCCGGGCGGCGAATCGAACCAGCCGAAGGGCAAGGACGGCGGCACGAAGATCTTGCCGTCCTTGACGGCCTTGATCCCAGCCCATTGCGGATCGCTCTTCACTGAGGCGGCGAAAGCGGGACTCTCGGCGATGATGATATCCGGATTCCAGCCGACGACCTGTTGTACGGTTACCTTGGCGAGACCGCCCTTGCCGGCGGCAGCGGCGACGTTCATCGTGCCGACGGCATCGAGGATCTCCAGATTGATCGAGCCGGAGAGCCCGGTTTCCAGGCCATCGGCGCCACGGCCATAATAGACGCGCGGACGCGGATCGTTCGGCAGCGTCGCAAGCTTCTCGTTCAGGTCCTTGATCGCAGCATCGGCATAATCGGCCAGCTTGTCGGCACGGTCCTTCACGCCGATGAGGGCGCCGACGTCACGAAGCATATCGGCTGTGCGGGCAAAGCTGCCGTCGATGAGGATATAGGGAATGCCCGTCTCGCTCTGCACCTTGTCGGCCAGCGCCTTGTAGGTGGGATCGACCGTTCCGGCATCGAGGATGATGTCGGGCTTGGCGGCGATGACGGCCTGCGAACTGATCGTGCCGTCCTTGCCCGTCAGGCGCCCGATCATGGGCAACGACCGCACCGATGGCAACAGATAGGCCTTGGCGGCATCATCCGGCGCGTGAACCCAGCCCACCAGTTTCTCGGGCGCCAGCACATAGACCAACGTGGCGGCGGGCGGGCCGGCCACCAAGATGCGGTTGATCTTGTCCGGGACGGACACCGTGCGTCCGGCCGCATCGGTGATGATTCGCGCTTCGGCCTCGGCCGGCAACAAGCCGATGAAGGCCAGCGCAAGAACCGCAAGAAATTTCATCATAAAAGCTGCTCGTTCTGATCGGGGGGGACCTCGGGGCGGCACTATGGCATAGCGCTATATCGGATGGAACATCGCGAAGGCACTATTCCAAAATGAAACGCATCCGAACCGATCGGGTCGGCACGAGACGCAATCGGTCGGTCTTCATTACATCGCATGTAATTGAGAGCGGCATTCGTCCCGGTGTATCTAACGACCATCTTCTTGCAGGAAGAGCATTCCAAGCCCTTCAACAGATAGAGTTTCCGCCCGGCATGACGTCGATGGCCACGACATCATTCCAGCGGCAGGCTCAGGAGAAATCCATGACGACGATGTCATTCACCAAGAAAGAAGCCCCGGAATGGCTGTTGGCCTTCTGGCGGGAAATCGACGACAAGACCTTCGGCGAAGGCTTCAATTGCTTCGCGGAAGACGCAACGTGCAACCTCGGCATTGCCGACTGGAAGGGGCGCGATACGATTCGCCAGAACCTGCACGCCTTCATCGACACCGGTTTTACGCCGTTGCATGATGTCACCGAATATTGGGACGGAGGATCGCTGAAAGTGTTTCGAGGGACTGTCACCATGACGCCCGACGACCGAACGCAAGCCGTCGTCAAACCGGTCATGACGCACTTCTTCTACATGGATGAAGCCGACCCTACCAAGGTGCGTCACTGGTACGGTTCGGTCGGGCCGATCGCGTTCGGATAGCGATCGACATCGGCGGGGTTGTCGAATGACGCCCCGCCGCAATGACACGAGCGAAGCGAGGTCTTTGCAAGATGAGTTCTTCCCACGCAGATCTGAGACGACCAAACGAACTCGGCCCGCAGCTGCGCGCATGGCGCGATACGCGCGGCAAGAGCCAGCTGGAGCTTTCCCTCGACACCGGCATTTCGCAGCGTCAGATCAGCTTTATCGAAAGCGGCAGGAGCACGCCCGGCCGTCAGAATGTCCTGCGGCTCGCCGATGCCTTGGACGTGCCGTTCCGCGAGCGCAATACCCTGCTGCTTGCCGCCGGCTATGCGCCGATCTATTCGGAAGGAAGCTTCGAGGATCGCGAGATGCAGGGTGTCACCAGTGCGCTCAAACGCATGCTGCGTCAGCACGAACCCTTTCCGGCCGTCGTGATGGACCGCTACTGGAATGTCATGATGACCAACGATGCGACTCTTCGCTTCTTCGGCCAGTTTATCGATATGGCCGCACGTCCGAAACCGCGCAATCTCCTGCATCTCATGTTCGATCCCTCCGGCATGCGGCCCTTCATTCCGGATTGGGACCAGACGGCCGAAAGCCTTTTGGGGCGCGTCTCCCGCGAGTCCGTCGGCCGCGTCATCGACGCGCGGACGAAGGAGCTTATCGACAGCCTGCTCGCCTACCCCGATGTGAATACCGAATGGCAGACATCGCCGGCGATCGAGAATGCGCCGATTATCCCCCTATCCTTCGTGAAGGACGGGCATGTCCTGAAATTCTTCTCGCTTGTCACGACGGTCGGCACCGCGCAGATGATCACGACCCAGGAGCTGCGGGTCGAATGCATGTTTCCACTGGATGACACCACGGAGGCTCGTTACGCGGCACTGATGAATGCCACCGCAGGACAGTAACCCTGTGAGCCACAGACCGACCGCCTGTGGCTGCAACGTCTCCGCTATCACGCCGCCTTGACGGCGTGATATTCCTTGATCGCGACCATCTTGATAGCCGGATAACGTTCTGCCTCGTAACGCAGCGAGAAGCCGTCCTGGGCGAGGAAGACCGGGTCGCCATCGAGATCGCGGGCGATATCGCCGCGGCGCTGGGTGACGAATTTTTCAAGATCGACGGACTGATCGGCCGAGATCCAGCGGCAAACGGAGAAACGCGACATTTCGAAGGAAACTGGCAGGCCGTATTCGGCCATCAGCCGCTCCTTCAGCACGTCGAGCTGCAGCGCGCCAACGACGCCGACGATGGCAGGCGAGCCGTCTTCGGGCGAGAAGAGCTGCACGACGCCCTCTTCAGCCATCTGCTGCAGCGCTTCCTTGAGCTTCTTCGCCTTCATGGCATCCTCAAGGCGCACGCGGCGCAGGATTTCCGGCGAGAAGTTCGGCACTCCCTGGAAGACGAGGGATTCGCCTTCCGTCAGCGTATCGCCAATGCGGAGCGTTCCGTGGTTCGGAATGCCGACGACGTCGCCGGCATAGGCGGTATCGGCGAGCTGGCGCTGCGAGGCGAAGAAGAACTGCGGCGCGGTGAGGCCGAGCTGCTTGCCGGTGCGCGACAGCCGCGCCTTCATGCCGCGCTCCAGCTTGCCGGAGCAGATGCGCGCGAAGGCGATGCGGTCGCGATGGTTCGGGTCCATGTTGGCCTGGATCTTGAAGACGAAGGCCGTCATCTTGTCGTCGGTGGCGTGAACCGTCCTGATATCGGCGACCTGGTCGCGCGGCGGCGGCGCGAATTCGCCGAGCGCGTTGATGAGATCGCGCACGCCGAAGTTACGCAGCGCCGAACCGAAGAAGACCGGCGTCATATGGCCTTCAAGGAAGGATTCCCGATCGAACGGCCGGCACGCCTCGATCGCCAGTTCCGTTTCGTCGATAAAGGCCTGGCGCTCGTTTTCCGGCAGCCTGTCGGCGACGGTCCGCGGGCCATTGACGGGGGTTGCGGTGATCTCGGTGTCGGAACCGCGAACGGTATTGGATGCCAGATGATAGGAGCCGCAGAAGGTCTTGGAGCGGCCGATAGGCCACGTAATCGGAGCAGTGTCCAACGCCAGCTTCTCTTCCACCTCATCGAGAATCTCGAAAGGGTCGCGGCTTTCGCGGTCCATCTTGTTGATGAAGGTGATGATCGGGATATCGCGCATGCGGCAGACTTCGAACAGCTTCAGCGTCCGCGGCTCGATGCCCTTGGCGGCGTCGATGACCATGACCGCGGCGTCGACGGCCGTCAGCGTGCGATAGGTATCGTCGGCGAAGTCTTCGTGGCCGGGCGTATCGAGAATGTTGAAGACGTTGCCTTCATATTCAAAGGTCATGACCGAGGTGACGACCGAGATACCGCGCTCGCGCTCGATCTTCATCCAGTCGGAGCGCGTCTGCATGCGATCCTTTTTCGCCTTGACCTCGCCGGCAAGCTGAATGGCGCCGCCGAACAGCAGCAGCTTTTCGGTGAGCGTCGTCTTGCCCGCGTCCGGGTGAGCGATAATAGCGAATGTGCGGCGGCGGGAGACCGCCTCGGCGAGACTTTCGGCCATGCTTGTGAATCCTGTGAATTGCGGCCGTATCTAGCGACTCAAAGCCCTAAATGCAATTGACCTCCGGCATTCGCGCGCAAACTAATGCCGCATGACCATTCACACCGATATCAGCCCGACCCTGAAGCTCATCCGCCTGCCGCATGGCGAAGGCCTAGAGCTGCCCGCCTACGAGACCAAGGGTGCTGCCGGCATGGACCTGCGTGCCGCTGTCGAGGACGGCGAGACGCTGACGCTCGCTCCGGGGAAACGGGCGCTCGTTCCCACCGGCTTCATCTTCGAGATCCCCGACGGTTTCGAGGCGCAAATCCGCCCGCGCTCCGGCCTCGCCTTCAAGAACGGCATCACCTGCCTGAACTCGCCCGGCACGATCGACAGCGATTATCGCGGCGAAGTGAAGGTGCTGCTGATCAATCTCGGCGAAGAACCGTTCGAGATCAGCCGCGGCATGCGCATCGCACAGATGATTATTGCGCCGGTCACACAGGCCCGCGTCATCGAGACGACCGAGGCGAGCGAAACCAAGCGCGGCGCCGGCGGCTTCGGCTCGACCGGCGTGTGATGACATGTCTCAGCGCGACAGCGGCGGCAAGCGTCGCTTGACCGGCGTCGCCTTGATCATCGACGTGTTCGTCTCGGCCCGCTCGGTGATCTTGTCCAATATCCCGTCAAGTTCGCCCATGGAGCGCACCACGAGCCTCCCGATGAAGCAATCGTCGCCGGTGACCTTGTCGCATTCGATGAATTCCGGCGTCTCCTGAATGATCCGCTCGACGACATGAATCTGACCGGGCAGAGGCCGGACGCGGACGATCGCCTGTAGAGGGTAGCCGATGGCCTCCGGCGCGATATCGACCGTGAAGCCTGAGATAATGCCCCGCTCCTCCAGCCGGCGCAATCGCTCGGCCGCACTCGGCGATGAAAGACCGGCTACTTCCGCAAGCTCTTTCAACGATATCCTGGCATTGCGCGCCAGCGCCTCCAGCATTCGCTGGTCGATCTCGTCGAGACTGAGGGAGGCGTTAGGGACACCCATGATATGGCCTTATTTAATTAGGTGATGATATTTTCCTACCTAAGTAAACCTATATTATCCATACTCTCGCCGCAATATGATTGGCTTCGATAGATAGGAGCTGGGATAATGAACGAGATAAAACGCGGCACGATGGAAATGACGGCGGCGATGCTGATTTCAGGCACGATCGGCTGGTTCGTATTGATGTCAGGACAGGCCGTAACCGGCGTCGTCTTCTGGCGCTGTTTCTTCGGCGCGCTGACGCTGCTCGTCATATGCGCGGCCATGGGCCTGCTCCGTCCCGGCGTCCTCAATCTCAAGACATTTTCCCTCGCGGTCGGCGGCGGGATCGCCATCGTTCTCAACTGGCTGCTGCTTTTCGCCGCCTATTCCCACGCCTCCATTTCCATCGCCACCACTGTCTACAACACACAGCCCTTCATGCTGCTGGGGCTCGGCGCGCTGTTCCTCGGCGAGCGGATCACCTTCACCAAGCTCTTCTGGCTGCTCCTCGCCTTTGCCGGCATGGTGATCATTGTGGAAGGCAAGCCGGACGGGGGAAGCGGCGCCGGAAGCTATGCGATCGGCATCCTGCTTTCGCTGGGCGCGGCCTTCTTCTATGCGCTGGCAGCGATTGCGGCAAAATGGCTCAAAGGTACGCCGCCGCACCTGATCGCTCTCATTCAGGTTTCGACTGGTATCCTGATGCTGGCGCCCTTTACCGATTTCTCAGGTGTTCCGCAGGATGCGGGCGGGTGGTCGATCCTCGTCACCATGGGTGTCCTGCATACCGGCCTGATGTATGTGCTGCTGTACGGCGCCATCCAGAAACTGCCGACACATTTGGCCGGCGCCTTGTCCTTCATCTATCCGATCGCCGCCATCGTCGTCGATCGCATTGCCTTCGGCCATGTGCTCGGCGCGGCACAGATCGTCGGCGCCGTCATCATCCTCGGCGCCGCGGCGGGCATGAACCTGGGCTGGACGATCCCCCTGCCCCGTCATAAAAACGATCGTCTTTCAAAGGGAACTGCCGAATGATCACCTGCTATCTGCGCTATACGATCGACCCTTACAAACTCGCCCAGTTCGAACATTACGCTAAGCTCTGGATCCCGCTGGTCAACCGGCTGGGCGGCACCCATCATGGCTATTTCATGCCGCATGAGGGCACGAACAACATTGCGCTGGCGCTCTTCAGCTTTCCAAGCCTTACAGCCTATGAGGAATATCGGCTGAAAATACCCGGAGATGCGGAATGTCAGGCCGCCCTTGCCTATGGCGAGGAAACGCGCTGCATCGTCAGCTACGAGCGCAGCTTCATGCGGCCGGTCTTCTAAGATTATTTAGCCGCCTATGGGCAGGCTTCCGGCTGGCCGTCGAGACCTTCGGCCAGCTTCTCGAAAGTGGCGCGTGGCTTGGCGCCATCGCCGCCGAGACGAACGACATAGAGGCTGTCGAAATCCTTGCCGTGCCACTTCGGCACCGCATCGTCGTCGCCGCCATTCTCGCTCAGCAGCTGACGGACGAGATCGACGATCTGCTTGTGCTCCCAGGCGACGAAGATCAGCTTGCCGGCATAGGTAGGCTTCTTCAGTTCGACCTTTAGATCGTCGATATCATCATAACCGAAGCTGGTATCGACGGGCATACCAAACGCGATCGCCGCTGGCTCGATAGTGGCAAGCGGCCGGATGTAGTCGTAGGAGACGCCGGAATCCTTCTTCCGCTTCGATGGATCCGGCGCGAAGATGGCCCCAGGCTTGCCGAAGAGCTTCGTCAGGACCGACGGCAGAGCCAGCGCTCGATTAAGGCCCTGGCAGCTGAGCTGGCCAAGTCCGGCCTCCGGCTTCTCCCCATGCCGCATGAAAACGATCGTCTGCGTACCGGCCTCCGCCGCCGAAGCGACCGGCAGGAAGCTTGCGAACGGGGCGAGCGCCAAAAGACCGGCGATGATGGCTTGCGACACGCCTCGCATCAGCGCTGTGCTTCGAAAGCCATTCGTACGGCTAGCCCGGCCAGTACCGTGCCCATCAGCCAGCGCTGCACGAGGGCGAAGGATGGGCGGCGGGTGAGGAACATCGCGATCCAGCCGGCACTCAGCGCGAAGATGGCATTGAATGTCACGCTGATGACGATCTGCGCGAAGCCAAGAACAAGCGATTGGGTGAAGACGCTGCCGGCGGCGGGATCGATGAACTGCGGCAGCAGCGAGAGATAGAGAACCGCGACCTTTGGGTTCAGCAAGCTGGTCACCAGCCCCATGGAAAAGAGCCGGCGCGTGCTATCCTTCGGCAGCTCGCGCACCTGAAAGGCCGAGCGACCGCCAGGCTTCAGCGCATTCCAGGCGAGCCAGGCGAGATAGCCAGCACCCGCCAGCCGCAGCGCGTCATAGGCGAAGGGTACGGCGAGGACGAAGGCGGTGATGCCGAGTGCGGCTGACAGCATGTAGAAGAGGAAGCCGCAGGCGACACCGCCGAGCGAAATCAGCCCGGCCGCCGGCCCCTGCGAGATCGAGCGCGACACCAGATAGATCATGTTCGGCCCGGGTGTCAGCACCATGCCGAGAGCGATCAGGGCAAAGGCGATCATACTGGTCAGATGCGGCATGGAGCCTCCGGCGGGGAAAGGGCTTTAGAAAGAAATTTCGCTGGATGCGACTAACTTGATCTCATGCGGTCCGGCATCGAAGCCGTCAAGCAGCATATTGTGATGGGTGACAATGTCTTCGAAGGTGAGCCTACCCATATCGGCCGTGGTGTGGCCGTCGGAGACCAATGTGACGTCGAAACCGAGCGAAACGGCGCGACGCACGGTCGTATCGACGCAGAATTGCGTCATGCAGCCGCCGACGATGAGATGGCTCACGCCGCGCGCCCGCAGCCGCGCCTCGAGGTCGGTTTCGAAGAAGGAATCGCAGCTCGTCTTGTGCACCACGGCGTCGCCGGCTTCGGGGGCGATTTCCCGGCGCAATTGCCAGCCTTCGCTGCGCTTTGCCAGGCGATGACCCGGGCCGCCGTCATGCTGGACGATAAACGTAGGAATTCCGGCGGCGCGGGCGCTGTGCTTCAGCGCCGCGAGCCTGGCAATGACCGCCTCCAGCGCCGCATCAATGTCAGGCTGACGCTCCGGCGTGCCAAGGCCGGTCAGGATGGAATTCTGAAGATCGATCAGGAGCAATGCGGAAGACATGATATCCTTGGGCAAAGCGGTTTCGACGTGCCGTCAACGCCTTGGTAATATGTTCGCGGCGCCAGCGCAATCGCTTGAAAACGCAAAGGTGGTGCGATAGAGCAGGCACCATCTGAGGAGGAAATGGCCATGACGCTCGCATCCCTGCTCGCCTATTGCGGCGCTCTCTTCGTTGCCGCGGCCATTCCCGGCCCGGGCATCACGGCGATCGTGGCGCGCGCCCTCGGCTCCGGCTTTCGCGAGACCTTCTTCATGGGCCTCGGCCTCGTGCTCGGCGACACGATCTACCTGACAGCAGTCGTTCTCGGTCTTGCCTTCGTGGCGCAGACCTTCACCGGGGTGTTTATCGTCATCAAGATCGCCGGCGCCCTCTATCTCGGCTATATCGCTTGGAAGCTCTGGACGGCCGGCCTGCTCGCGGCCGATATCGCCGCCAAGAAATCGAACAGTGCCGGCATGTCCTTTCTCTCGGGCCTATTGGTGACGCTCGGTAATCCGAAAACCATGCTTTTCTATGTCGCGCTCGTGCCGACGCTGATCGACATCGGCGGCGTCGGCCTTCGGGAATATGCGACGCTGCTCGCGGCAACCTTCGTCGTTCTTCTGATCGTGCTCATTCCCTATATGCTGCTCGCCTCTCGAGCCCGAACGTTCCTCAAGAAGCCGAGAGCATTACAGATTTTGAACCGGGTCGCGGCCAGCATCCTCGCCGCCACTGCCGCCTTCATCGCGGCCCGCGCAGCCTGAAAAAAACTTCCCCCAAACGGGCTCTTGGGAGATTCTTTTCTCACGAGCCGTGGACGGGGAAAGCGCGCATAGGCTGGTTTCCGCAAGCATTTGATCCTATTGTCACCGCATAATTCAAATGTAGGGAGAGCTACCCATGTCCGACACCCGCAAACCCGGTCGCGGCCGCGTCTATACCTCGATCACCGAGACCATCGGTGATACGCCGATCGTCCGTCTCGACAAGCTGGCGAGGGAGAAGGGCGTCAAGGCCAACCTCCTGGCAAAGCTTGAATTCTTCAACCCGATCGCCTCCGTGAAGGACCGCATCGGTGTCGCCATGATCGAGAGCCTGGAATCGCAGGGCAAGATCGCCCCCGGCAGGACCGTGCTGATCGAGCCGACCTCAGGCAATACCGGCATTGCGCTCGCCTTCGCCGCCGCCGCCAAGGGTTACCGGCTGATCCTCACCATGCCGGAGACCATGTCAATCGAGCGCCGCAAGATGCTGGCGCTGCTCGGCGCCGAACTAGTGCTGACCGAGGGACCGAAGGGCATGAAGGGCGCGATTGCCAAGGCGGAAGAGCTGGCTTCGACGCTGCCGGACGCGATCATTCCGCAGCAGTTCGAAAATCCCGCCAATCCGGAAATCCATCGCAAGACGACGGCCGAGGAAATCTGGAACGATACCGAAGGCAAGGTCGATATCTTCGTTTCCGGCATCGGCACCGGCGGTACGATCACTGGCGTCGGCCAGGTATTGAAGGCCCGCAAGGCCGACATCAAGGTCATCGCCGTCGAGCCGACGGATTCGCCGGTTCTTTCCGGCGGCAATCCCGGCCCGCACAAGATTCAGGGCATCGGCGCCGGCTTCGCGCCAAAGATTCTCGATACCCATGTCTATGACGAGGTGGTGACCGTCAGCAATGACGAGGCCTTCCAGCATGCCCGTCTCGTGGCTAAGCTCGAAGGCGTGCCGGTCGGCATTTCCTCCGGCGCCGCGCTGGCCGCAGCGATCAAGGTCGGCCAGCGCCCGGAAAACGAAGGCAAGACCATTGTCGTCATCATCCCGTCCTTCGCCGAACGCTATCTCTCGACGGCGCTGTTCGAGGGCCTTGGCGGCTGAATGAGCCGGCCATCGATTGAATTGGAAGGGGTGCTTCGGCGCCCCTTTTTCATTCAGGCATGCGCGGCCAGCCGTTCGCCGGCGATGCGGTAGGAGATGGCTTCGGCGAGATGGATGCGCCCGACCGTCGGCTTGTCGTCGAGATCGGCAAGCGTTCGCGCCACTTTGAGGATGCGGTGGTAGCCGCGGGCCGAGAACTTCATCTTCTCGGCCGCATCCCGCAATAATTGCAGGCCGGCAGCATCCGGTTCGGCTATGGTTTCGATCATCGCGGTCGAGCAGCGGGCGTTGGTCGAAACGTTCTTCACGCCGGCCCTTTCGAAGCGCTCCTGCTGTCTTTCGCGGGCGCGGGCGACGCGGAGCGCAACATCGGTGCTCTTCTCCGCCGTTGCCGGCCGGATCAGGTCGGCGGCCGATACCGCCGGTACGTCGATGCGGATGTCGATACGATCGAGCAAGGGGCCGGAAATGCGGCCCTGATAATCGGATGCGCAACGCGGCCCACGGGCGCAGGTGTGGCCCGGCTCGCCGGCCATGCCGCAGCGGCAGGGGTTCATCGCCGCGACAAGCTGGATGCCGGCGGGATAGGAAACGCGGTGGTTTGCCCTGGCGATGACGCATTCCCCGGTTTCGAGCGGCTGACGCAGCGCATCAAGTGCCTGCGGCGAAAACTCCGGCAGCTCATCCAGGAAAAGGATGCCATGATGAGCGAGCGATGCCTCGCCCGGCCTGGCGCGCAGGCCGCCGCCGACAAGCGCCGCCATGGTGGCGGAGTGATGCGGCGCGCGATAGGGCCGCCGGTCGGAGAGCTTGCCGCCGGACAGCTGACCGGCGATCGAATGGATCATCGACACTTCCAGCAGCTCGTTGGTCGATAAGGGCGGCAGGATCGACGGCAGGCGCGAGGCGAGCATCGACTTGCCGGAGCCGGGAGGTCCGACGAAAAGCAGATTATGTCCGCCGGCGGCCGCCACTTCCAAGGCGCGCTTGGCACTTTCCTGGCCCTTGATATCGGCAAGATCGGGCAGATTGGCAGCATTGGCGCGAACTGACGGTTCCGGGCGCGACAGAACCTGCGTGCCGCGGAAATGATTGGCGAGCGCGATCAGGCTGCGCGGCGCCAGAATATCGATCTCCTTGCCGGCCCAGGCGGCTTCCGGCCCGCTTTCGGCCGGGCAGATCAGCCCCTTGCCCATGGCATTGGCGGCGATTGCCGCGGGAAGCGCGCCCGCAACGGGCGCGATCGTGCCGTCGAGATTGAGTTCGCCGATGACGGTATAGGACGACAGGGCATCCGCCGGGATCGCGCCGAGCGCCGCCATCAGACCGAGCGCGATCGCAAGATCGAAGTGGCTGCCCTCCTTGGGCAGATCCGCCGGGGCGAGATTGACGGTGACTTTCTTCGGCGGCAAGGCCAGACCAGAGGCGTGCAATGCCGCCTGGACCCGCTCCCGGCTTTCGGCCACGGCCTTATCGGGCAGGCCGACGATATGCATCAGCACCTTGCCCGGCGCGATCATCACCTGCACTTCGACGGGTACGCCCTCAATGCCCTGAAACGCCACCGTACTGACGCGCGCTACCATGCCCTATCCCCTGTCGCCGAACCCGTTTGCCGTTACGTGCCCCGATCAGCAAACTTCGGGTTGCAATCTGGCATAAGACAAGGAATGAAACAAGAACAATAAACGAACAAAAACTTCACCCAGGTATGCCGAAATCATCGATGTGCCTGGGTGAATGCTATTGCTCAGCCGAAAAGCATGGCGGGGAACCGCCGCTCAGGCCCGCTTGGCTTCGATCGCATCCCAGAGCAGGCTGGCGATATCGGCGCCGCCGAAACGCTTGACTTCGCGCAGGCCGGTCGGCGAGGTGACGTTGATCTCGGTCATGTAGTCGCCGATGACATCGATGCCGACGAGCAGGAAGCCACGTTCCCGCAGGGCCGGTCCGATGCGCTTACAGATTTCCTGTTCGCGCGCCGTCAGCTCGGTGGCTTCGGCGCGACCGCCGACATGCATGTTGGAGCGGGAGTCGTGCTCGGCCGGTACGCGGTTGATCGCGCCGACCGCCTCGCCGTCGACGAGGATGATGCGCTTGTCGCCCTTGCGGACATCGGGCAGATATTGCTGGGCAATGAAGGGCTCGCGGAAGAGCTGGCCGAACATTTCGAGCAGGGACGAGAGATTGCGGTCGTCGCGCGTCGAATGGAAGACGCCGGCGCCGCCATTGCCGTAGAGCGGCTTCAGGATGATATCGCCCATCTCGTCGCGGAAACGGCGGATCTCAGCCGGATCGCGGGTGATCAGCGTCTTCGGCATGAGATCGGCGAATTCGGTGACGAAGATCTTTTCCGGCGAATTGCGCACCCAGGCCGGATCGTTGACGACGAGCGTCTTCGGATGGATGCGCTCCAAGAGATGCGTCGAGGTGATGTAGGCCATGTCGAATGGCGGGTCCTGGCGCAGCAGCACCACATCCATGGTCGAGAGATCGACACGCTCGGGTTCGCCAAGCTCGAAGTGATCGCCCTTGACGTCGCGCAGGATCATCGGCTCGACGGAGGCATAGACCTTGCCGTCGCGCATGCTCAGCCGCTCGGGCGTGTAATGGAAGAGCTTGTAGCCGCGCTTCTGCGCCTCGAGGCTCATGGCGAAGGTGGAGTCGCCCGCAATGTTGATGCTCTTCACATGGTCCATCTGGACCGCAACATTCTTGATACCAGCCATAGTCAGCCCTCGCTCGAATTTGCGGACAGATGTAGGTCGGCCCGCATCCAAACGCAACGGCTATTCAAGGGCTTCCGTCAGGGGCTTGTCCGGCGTGGCCTTGCCGCGCTCAGGCGGCAAGACCCTGTGCGCCGCCCTGGCGGACGAAGTTGCGCAGGCGATAGGCCATGGTCAAAGGCTTCGGGAACGGCTTGCGTAAAAAGGCGACCTTGCGCAGATAGCGATCGATGCGCCATGTCGCCCAGGTGCCGCCGGCGAAATAGGCGACGTCGCCGGCACTAAGCGTCCGCTCGACGCCGTCTTCCGTGGTGATATGCACCTCGCCTTCGAGGATCATCACCGTTTCGTCCCAGCCGAAATACCAGCGAAATTCGCCCGCCGTGCAATCCCACAGCGCGGTCATGGCGGCATCGTCCTGCCCGCGCGAATGCTCGGCGATGCGGGCAACCGGATTGCCCGCCAGGACCCAGGAGGGCTCGATCGGCGACGGCTTCATTTCCATTTCGTGGCTGGCACCAGCCACGAAGCTTTTCGACCGTGGCAGCGCGACCACAGCCGGGACGGCACGCGCGGCAAAGGCCGCCATGCTCGTCAACATCAGTTTCAAGACCATGCAATCCCCCAAAATTCCATGCGCGTCCGCGATCTCATCGCACGGAAGCGGTAACGGCAGGGTTCATGAAATCGAGGGCATTTTAACGATTGCGGCGATCAGGCGGAAAAACCTTCGATCGTGCAGACGATGATGTCGTGATCGGACAGCGGCTTGCCCTCCCCGTTGAGAGAGGAAACAAGATGGCTTTCGCCGATCTTCAAACCACGGGCAATGAACCAGTCGAGCTTCATGGTGCGATCGGGAAAGCGCGTGATCAGGCTCGGACGCGTGCTCGTTTGATCGAGCGGTCCGCCGTGGCATTCGAAGCCGCGGCCCTCGGCCATGGCGAACAGCGTATCGGTGGAGAAATCGCCGCCGGTGTGGTTGCCGGTGTTGAGATCGCCGCCGATCAGGATCGGCAGGCCGGGTGCAAACGCTTCGACGGCATCGATCAACGCCGCCATCTGCCGCTCGCGATAGGCAACGGTCGCAACACTTTCGAGATGGACCGAAGCGGCGACCATGGGACCGGCCTCCGTCTCGATAATGGCGCCGACGGCGCAGCGATCGCCGATGCGCGGCTGCTCGTTGTTATTGTTGAACCAGACGGCCTCGCCCGGCAAGCGGAACAGGAACGCATCCTTCAGCGCGACCGAGGCCATCAGCGCATTGCCGTGAAAGCCCTTTTCGTTGAAATCGTCACGGCAGTAGGAGCGCTCGATTTCCGAACCGAGGCTGAGTTCCAGGAACTCGACGCCATAGGCATAGTTCATGCCCAGTTCGCCAGCGATAATGCCTGTCGGATCGCACTGCTCGGTACGGGCCATGCCCTCATCCATTTCCGACAGCAGGATCAGCGGCGCCCCGGTCTCCCGCAGCTTGGCCGCGCTTTCCTCGGGAAACAGGCAGCGTTCGAGATTCCAGGCAGCGACCGTAAACGGAAAGGACAGGGCCTCAACCTTGGCGTCCGCCCCGCCGATCCGCACCGTATTCAGGCAGGCGAGCGATGTGAGCTTCCCGGCGTGAATGGCCGGAGTTTTTTCCAGCGAAACGAAGCTCTTGCGCTCCTCCTGCGAGGGCACGGTGAAGGCGGAAACGGTGTTGCGGATCATGATAGGGCCTGTCGAAACGAGATGAGCGCCGGCGGGAAAATCGCCTGCGTTGGTCGTCCGGCAATAGGCTGATTTTATGACGGTCCTGTAACGCCGTGCTCAAAACGCATCGGGAAAATGCTGCGGCCAGCGGCCGGGCAGCATGGCAACGATGTCATAGCGTTGCGAGAGACAGGCAAAATCCGGCTGTCGGGCGAGCCAGAGATCACTGGCGGCGCGGATGCGGTTCTGCGACGAGAAGGAAACGGCGTCGATTGCCTCCTGCGTGCCGCGCCGCGATTTGACCTCGACGAAGATGGCGAGATCGCCCTTGCGGGCAACGATATCGATTTCACCGAGTTTGGTACGATGGCGGATGGCGAGAATGCGATAGCCCTTCAGCATCAGGAAGGCAGCGGCGAGATATTCGGCGGCATGGCCGCGACGCCAGGCCTGTTGCCGTTTCAGCTTCTGGTCCGTCTCAGGCATTACGCTCCTTCATGTCGAGCAGGCGCTGGTACAGCTCCTTTCGCGGCAGGCCGGTGAGACGCGCAGCTTCGGTTGCCGCCTTGGCCGTCGGCATCGTCCCTGAGAGATCGGCCAGGATGGCATCGACATCGGCCTCCGTCGCTACGTTCTCCGCCGGCGGGCCGACGAGCCAGACGATCTCGCCTTTTACATTGTCGACGGCATCATAGAATGCGGCGAGTTCGGATAGCGTGCCACGCCGGAATTCCTCAAAGGTCTTCGTCAGTTCGCGGCAGACCGCGCCTGCACGTTCACCGCCCAGCACATCGGCGGCGGCGGCAAGGGTGGCGGCGATGCGATGCGGCGATTCAAAGAAGATGAGGGTCGCGGGGACGCTCGCAAGTTCGGCCAGTCGGTCGCGCCGGCCCTTGTCCTTGGTGGGCAGGAAGCCGGCGAAGAAGAAGGCATCGTTCGGCAGACCGGATCCGACAAGGGCTGCGAGCGGCGCCGAGGCACCGGGGATGGGAACGACCTTGTATCCTGCCTCGATCGCCTGCTTTGCAAGCCGGTAGCCGGGATCGGAGACGAGCGGCGTGCCGGCATCGGAGACCAGCGCCACCGACCGGCCGGCTTCCAGCGCCTGCAGCAGCCGGGGCCCGGCCTCATCGGCATTGTGCTCGTGATAGGCATAAGGCTTGTTCTGGATGCCATAGCGGTCGAGCAAAACGCGGGTAACGCGCGTATCCTCGCAGGCCAGCACATCAGCGCCGGCAAGCGTCTCCAGCGCCCTCAGCGTGATGTCACCGAGATTGCCGATGGGGGTGGCGACAAGATAGAGCGCCGGTTCGAGGGGACGGGCCGGAATCTGGTTGTTGTGCAGGCGGAAACTGCGCGCCCCGCCGCTTGAATGCTCTTCGTTCATGCCGGTCCTGAATTCGCTTGGGATTCGCAAGCCTTTATGGGCGAGGCGCGAGCGGACGGCAAGAGCGGTGCAAATCCTGTGAGCATTGTCGACGAAATGTCGAATTGGCGCTTGGCAATTGATCCATGCCTCTTGCATTCGGATGCTGAAGTCTGCCAAGTTGCCTGTCCAATCTTTCGGGCCTTGTCCGAAAACCAGTCGCTCGGGCGCCTCGGGCCGCCCGGCAAGTCACGGTCGAAAGCGGTAGCATCCATGCGTATTACAATTGAGCGGTCGAACCTCCTGAAGTCGCTGAACCACGTGCATCGCGTGGTCGAGCGTCGCAACACGATCCCGATCCTGTCCAATGTGCTGCTGAAGGCCGAGGGTACAAGCCTCGACATGAAGGCAACCGACCTCGATCTCGAAATCACCGAGGCGACGCCCGCCAATGTCGAGCAGCCCGGCGCCACCACCGTACCGGCGCATCTGCTCTACGACATCGTGCGAAAGCTCTCCGACGGTTCGGAAGTGCTTCTTGCCACCAATACGGACGGCAGCTCGATGACCGTCGCCTCCGGCCGCTCGAAGTTCTCGCTGCAGTGCCTGCCGGAATCGGATTTCCCGGACCTTACCGCCGGCAGCTTCAGCCATTCCTTCAAACTGAAAGCGTCCGATCTGAAGATGCTGATCGACCGGACGCAGTTCGCGATTTCCACCGAGGAAACGCGCTACTACCTGAACGGCATTTTCTTCCACACGATCGAAAGCGGCGGCGATCTGAAGCTCAGGGCTGTCGCCACGGACGGCCATCGCCTGGCGCGCGCCGATGTCAGCGCCCCTTCGGGCTCCGAAGGCATGCCTGGCATCATCATCCCCCGCAAGACGGTCGGCGAGCTGCAGAAGCTTGTGGACACACCGGATGCGATGGTCACCGTCGAGGTTTCCGACGCCAAGATCCGCCTGACGATCGGTTCCATCGTCATGACGTCGAAGCTGATCGACGGCACCTTCCCCGATTACCAGCGCGTCATCCCGGCCAACAACGACAAGGAAATGCGCGTCGATTGCCAGAGCTTCGCACAGGCCGTCGACCGCGTCTCGACGATTTCGTCCGAGCGTGGCCGCGCCGTGAAGCTGGCACTGTCGGACGGGCAATTGCTGCTGACGGTCAACAACCCCGATTCGGGAAGTGCGACCGAAGAAGTCGCCGTCGGCTACGAGATGGACCCGATGGAAATCGGCTTCAATGCGAAGTATCTGCTCGACATCACCGCGCAGCTGTCGGGCGACTCAGCAGTGTTCCTGCTTGCCGATGCCGGTTCGCCGACGCTCATCCGCGACACGGCCGGCGATGATGCGCTTTACGTGCTGATGCCGATGCGCGTCTAGAGCATGATGCCGAAAAGTGTGAGCGGTTTTCGGACGACTTCATGCTCTGCTTCTTTGATTTTAGAGCCGGATGTTTCATCCGGCTCCAGCGAAACCAAAGCGCCCATTCACGCGTTTATACAACGCAAGGGCGCTTTTATTTGATCCTTGGTGAATTGCGACATTTTCTCTTGTTATTGCGTCATCGCATTGCAAGATTTTAGAGAAGCGGTATGTAAGTCGCGACCGTAACATCTGGTGGGGGAGAACATGGCGCTGCGTCTCAAGGAACGGCTAGGCAAGAAGTTCGACGAGGAGATCCGTTTCTTCAAAGGCATGATGCAAGGGCCGAAGACTGTGGGATCGATCGTTCCCACCTCATCGATCACAGCCCGCAAGATGGCTGGTGTCATCAACACGCAATCCGGCCTGCCGGTACTGGAACTCGGGCCGGGAACCGGGGCGATCACCAAGGCGATCCTCGGGCGCGGCGTGGAGCCGCAAAACCTCGTCGCCATCGAATATTCGACCGATTTCTACAACCACCTCGTCAAGCTTTATCCCGGCGTCCATTTCATCAATGGCGATGCCTTCGATCTCGATACGACGCTTGGCGTGCTGCGTGGCCAGACCTTCGATTCCGTCGTATCAGGCATCCCTCTCCTCAATTTTCCGATGAAGGCGCGCGTCGCGCTGCTCGAAAGCCTGCTGGATCGCATGCCGCCGGGCCGTCCGGTGGTGCAGATTTCCTACGGGCCGGTTTCGCCGATCATCGCCAAGCCGGACCGTTACCATATCCGCCATTACGACTTCATCGTCCGCAACATTCCGCCGGCCCAGCTCTGGGTCTATAGCCGCGGCTGAGGCAATCGCTGGGACAGTCCATGTACGCTCTTTATATTACGCACCCGCAGGTGCGCATCGATCCGGCCGTGCCGGTGCCGGAATGGGGCTTGTCCGAAATAGGCGCCGAGCGGGCGCTGATGGCGGCGAGCCGACCCTGGGCAGGTAACCTGGGCCTGATCGTCTCCAGCGGCGAACGCAAGGCGATCGAAACAGCCGAGGCTCTGACGACGGCAAGCGGCGCGCCGATCGAAATCATCGAAGCCATGCACGAAAACGACCGCAGCGCCACCGGCTTCCTGGCCCCGCCGGAGTTCGAGAAGGCCGCGGACTGGTTCTTCGCCAATCCGCATGAAAGCTTCAAGGGCTGGGAACGCGCCATCGATGCGCAGGCGAGGATCGTCTCCCAAGTCGATGCCGTTCTTGCGCGACATGATCAACAGGTGCCGATTGCCTTCGTCGGGCACGGTGGCGTCGGTACGCTGCTGAAATGCCATCTGGAGGGGAAGCCGATCGCGCGCCAGGGCGATCAGCCGCCGGGCGGCGGCAATCTTTTCTGTTTCGACCTTGCGAAGCGCGCCGTCTCATGCGACTGGACATCCATGGAAGACTGGATGGGATGGGCTTGATATGACCGCACGCGACCGCTTGATCGTTGGACTGGATGTTCCAAACCTTCAGGAGGCCGAAAAAGTGGTCGGCGCCCTCGGCGATGACATCCTCTATTACAAGATCGGCTATCAGCTGGCCTTTGCCGGCGGGCTGGAGTTCGCCCGCGATCTTGCCGCTAGCGGCAAGAAGATCTTCCTTGATATGAAGCTGCTCGACATCGACAATACGGTGGCCTCCGGCGTAGAGAATATCGTCAAGATGGGCATGTCGATGCTGACGCTGCACGCCTATCCGAAAGCCATGAAGGCGGCCGTCGAGGCTGCCAAGGGCTCCGACCTCTGCCTGCTCGGCGTCACCGTGTTGACGTCGATGGACGAAGGGGATCTCATTGCCGCCGGTTATGAATATGATCCGCATACGCTGGTGCTGCGCCGGGCCGAGCAGGCGCATCTGGCCGGCATGGGCGGTATCGTCTGTTCGGCGGAAGAGTCCGCCGCGGTCCGCAAGATCATCGGGCCTGACATGGCGCTGGTGACCCCCGGCATCCGCCCTGATGGCAGCGACAAGGGCGATCAGAAGCGGGTGATGACGCCGGCAGCCGCCATCAGGGCCGGATCGAGCCATCTCGTCGTCGCGAGGCCGATCGTCAAGGCGGCCGATCCGAGGCAAGCCGCCCTCGCCATCCTCGCCGAGATAGATGCCGCGCTCTAAACGATTACACTAGGCAGGGAGGAAAGCATGGCAAAGGGATATTGGATCGCGCGCGTGGATGTCCGCGACCCCGAGCGCTACAAGGATTACGTCGCCGCCGCCAAACCGGCCTTCGAGAAATACGGCGCGAATTTCCTTGCGCGCGGCGGTGCGTTCACGCCGCTTGAGGGACAGGCGCGCGGCCGCAACGTCGTCATCGAATTTCCGTCGCTGCAGCATGCCGTCGATTGCTACAATTCGCCGGAATACCAGATCGCCGCCAAAATCCGGCAGCAGGTGGCGGATGCGGAAATGGTCGTCGTCGAAGGGGTTTAAACCCTTTGAAAACGCAACGCTGCAACGCAGCGCGATAGCACTTCACCTCGGCGCCCGGATCGGCTAAGACGAAACCAGATCAGCCCAATCAAAGCCTTTCGAGGAGCCTGCCATGACCCTGTCCAACCTCCCGCCGCTCGTGACCGTGTTCGGAGGATCAGGCTTCATCGGGCGGCATGTCGTTCGTGCGCTCGCCAAGCGCGGCTACCGCATCCGCGTTGCTGTGCGCCGTCCCGATCTTGCCGGCTTCCTGCAGCCGCTCGGCAATCTCGGCCAGATTTCGATCGTCCAGGCCAATGTGCGCTACCGTAACTCGATCGATCGTGCGGTCGAAGGCGCGCAGCATGTCGTCAACTGTGTCGGCATCCTTGCCGAAGGCGGCCGCAACACCTTCGATGCCGTGCAGGAATTCGGCGCCAAGGCGATCGCCGAGGCCGCGCGCGGCGCCGGCGCTTCGCTGACGCATATTTCCGCCCTCGGCGCCGATGCCAATTCGCCCTCGGCCTATGCCCGCACCAAGGCCCGCGCGGAAGCCGCCATCCTGTCGATCAAGCCGGATGCGGTGATCCTGCGTCCCTCGATCGTCTTCGGCCCCGAAGATGGCTTCTTCAACAAATTTGCCGACATGTCGCGCACGGCGCCCTTCCTGCCGCTGATCGGCGGCGGCAAGACGAAATTCCAGCCTGTCTATGTTGAGGATATTGCCGAAGCCGTCGCCCGCAGTGTCGACGGCAAGCTGAAGGCCGGCACGACCTATGAGCTCGGCGGCCCTGAAGTGCTATCCTTCCGCGAATGTCTCGAGACCACGCTTTCGGTCATCAACCGGAAGAAGTCGCTCGTTTCCATTCCGTTCGGCATCGCCTCGCTCATCGGCTCGGTCGCTTCGCTTGTGCCGCTCATCACCCCGCCGATCACCCCCGATCAGGTGACGCTACTGAAGAGCGACAACGTCGTTTCCAAGCAGGCGGAAGCGGAAGGACGCACGCTGAAGGGCCTCGGCCTGCTGCCGACGCTGCTCGTCTCCGTGCTGCCGTCCTATCTTGTCCGCTATCGTCCGCAGGGCCAGTTCACCGGTTCCGGCAAAGCTGCCTGACGATTCGCCAATTCAGTGAAATTCAAAACGCCGCAGGCTCTGCCGCGCGGCGTTTTTTTATCGTTCGAATGCTGCGGCAGATGGCTTTTGTGCCCCGCCATCCCACTCTCATTCACAGCTTAGCGTTGCCTAAAAGACGCACTGGAGAAATAGTCGCATTAACGTCAAATTTAACATGAACATTTATTGCTATTGCTCATCTCACTGACTAACACAGCCGCGCGTCCCAGGCTTGGACAATGAACCGGTCCGCGGCGCGCTTCACACTTCTGCGGAAAGGCATTTTTCGATGGGCAAGTCTATCGCGCTTCTGTTTGCGTGCGCGGCATTGGTGATTCTCGCAGGCTCTTTCGTAGCTCGCGGCAGCATCGCCTCGGTAAAGGGCGAATGTGCGCCGACCTACGGCGTCGACCCCTGCACCACGGGCTCTATCGACACGTCCTCCCCGAACTGATCGGGCACGAAAAAGGCCGGTTCTCACCGGCCTTGTGTTCTTCGGTATCTTGCTGTCAGGCGATGCGCCTCAGCCGATCGTGTAAAGGCCGATCAGGCCGAGCACGCCGATGATGATGCGCCACCATGCGAAAGGCGCGTAGCCGCGACGCGAGACGAAATCGAGCAGTGCGCGCACCACGAGCAGCGCCGAGATGAAGGCGGTGACGAAGCCGATGACGATCAATTGGCCATCGGCCATGGTAAGATCGTGGCGGCTTTTCCACAAATCCAACGTGAAGGCGCCGACCATGGTCGGCATGGCCAGGAAGAACGAAAATTCGGCGGCCGAACGCTTGTCGGCGCCGAGCAGCAGGGCGCCGACGATGGTGGAACCGGAGCGCGAGGTGCCGGGGATCATGGCCAGGCACTGGAAGAAACCGATCTTGATTGCCATCGGCCAGGAGAATTCATAGGCGCTGGTGTATTTCGGCTTGAACTCGATCTTGTCGATGACAAGCAAGACGATGCCGCCGAGAATCAGCGAGATACAGATCACTATCGGGGTTTCGAACAGCACGGACTTGATGAAGTCATGCGCCAACGCACCGATGACAGCGGCCGGCAGGAAACCGAACAGGACGGCCAGCACGAAATGGCGGGCCTTGACGCTGACGGGCAGCGCCTTGGCGATCTGGACGAGCCGGTTGAAATAGACGAGCAGGATGGCGAAAATCGCACCGAGCTGGATCAAAATTTCGAAGGTACCCGCGGATTTAAAACCGAGAAAATGTCCGAGCAATATCAAATGGCCCGTCGAGGAGACCGGAATGAACTCCGTAAGCCCCTCCACAAGGCCCAAAACCAGCGCGATAATAATTTGTTCAGCCATATCGTGTCCTTTGTCAAACGGCAGGGCGGCCCGATTCGCTTGTGCAAACTAGGCCAAGATCCTATAGCTTCAACCGATGACAAATGACTAGGCCGCAGAATAGCGACCAAAAAACTCCGTAGCATCAATCAGAAACACCCGAGTACCAATGCCGACGCTGTATCACCACCCGATGTCATCCTCCTCACGGTTCGTTCGGCTGATCCTGACCGAATACGGCTATCAGACGGAACTGATAGAGGAGCAGACCTGGGAAAAGCGACGCGATTTCCTGGCGCTCAATCCCGCCGGCACCCTGCCCGTCTATGTCGACGACAGCATGCGGGCGCTCTGTGGCGCGACCGTGATTTCCGAATATCTCGACGAGACGCATGGGGTGCTGAAGCGGGATCGTCGGCTTCTGGCCGAAGATCCGTTCCAGCGGGCGGAAATCCGCCGGCTGACGGAATGGTTCATGCAGAAGATGGAGCAGGACGTCACGCGCCCGCTGACGCGCGAGCGCGTGTTCAAGCTGCAGATGACCGCCGAGCAGGGCGGCGGCGCGCCCGATTCCAAGGTCATGCGCATGGCGCGCGGCAATATCCGCCAGCACATGAAATATCTGTCCTGGCTGGCAGGCTCGCGGCAGTGGCTTGCCGGCGAGCGGCTGAGCTATGCCGATCTTGCCGCCGCGGCCTCGGTTTCCGTGCTAGACTATCTGGGCGAGATCGACTGGACGGAATCGCCGGTCGCCAAGGAATGGTACCAGCGGCTGAAATCGCGTCCGTCCTTCCGGCCGATCCTGGCGGAGCGCGTACGTGGCGTCACTCCGGTTTCGCACTACGCCGATCTGGATTTCTAGAGCGTTTTTGCTTTCGAACAACGACAGCGCTCTATCTTTTTTCACGCAATTCCTGTGGGAAAACCGCTAACGCACTTTTCCTAGAATTGCTATGACGAGGGCTCGATATGCCCGATGATCGCGAAACGGAAAAAGCTCACAAGCGCCGAAGCACATTGACCGCCTTCCTGCGGGAGGAAGCGCGCGCCCAAGGATTCGATCTCTGTCGCGTCACCAAACCGGATGCCATTCCCGAGGCTGCCGTGCGGCTCGGCCAGTTTCTCGACAAGGGCCATCACGGCACCATGGGCTGGATGGAGGAGACGCGCGAGAGGCGTGGCGATCCGCGCGTGCTCTGGAGCGAGACGCGTTCCATCGTCGTCTTCGGCCTCAACTACGGACCCGAGGAAGATCCGCGCGGCATCCTCGAGAAGAAAGACAAGGCGGCAATCTCGGTCTATGCGCGCAACCGCGACTATCACGACATCATCAAGGGGCGGCTGAAGGAAATCGCCACCCGCTTTGCCGCGCGTTCGAAGGAGGACGTCAAGGTCTTCGTCGATACCGCGCCGGTCATGGAAAAGCCGCTGGCCGGCGCGGCCGGTCTCGGCTGGCAGGGCAAGCACACCAATCTCGTCAGCCGTGACTTTGGCTCCTGGCTCTTCCTCGGCTCGATGTTCACCACGGCCGATCTCGAGCCCGATCAATCCGAGATCGACCATTGCGGCTCCTGCCGGGCCTGTCTCGATGTCTGTCCGACCGCGGCCTTCCCTGCCCCCTACCAGCTGGATGCGCGCCGCTGCATTTCCTATCTGACCATCGAGCACAAGGGGCCGATCGATCCGCAGATGCGGCCGCTGATCGGCAACCGCATCTATGGCTGCGACGATTGTCTTGCCGCCTGTCCCTGGAACAAGTTCGCAAGCAGCGCTTCTGAAATGAAACTGGTCGCGCGGGACGACCTAAAGGAGCCATCGATCGCCTTTCTGCTTGGTCTCGACGATGCGGCCTTCCGTACATTCTTCAGCGGCTCGCCGGTCAAGCGCATCGGGCGGGACCGTTTCATCCGCAATGTGCTCATCGCGGCCGGCAATTCCGGTGAGCGCTCCTTTATAGAAAAATGTCGCGAATTGGTCGCCGACCCCTCGCCCGTCGTGCGCGGCATGGCCGTCTGGGCGCTGTCGAAGCTGATGACGGCTGGCGAGTTCCGTGCATTTGCGGCAGAAAGAGATGACGAGGCGGACGAAGAGGTTCGCGCGGAATGGAAACTGGCGGGAGTGGTATGATGCATGTGATGATTTTCGGCTGCGGCTATTCGGGAACGGCCATCGCCAAGGCTTTCGCAGGTTCCGGCATTCGCATCACAGGCACGACCCGCTCCGCTGACAAGGCCGAACTGCTGACGAAGGAAGGCATCGCAGCCTTCGTCTTCGACGGCGAGACGCTCGATCCCGCTTTGGCCGAGGCAATGACGACAGCGACGCATCTGGTGCAGTCGATCGCGCCGGGCAAGTCCGGCGATCCGCTGCTGCGGCGGGCGCAGTTCAATTTCAAAGCGCTGATGCCGAAGCTGGAATGGATCTGCTATCTCTCGACCGTCGGCGTCTATGGCGATCACAAGGGCGCCTGGGTCGGCGAACAGACTTCGCTGCACCCGATCGCGGATCGTTCGGTCGAACGCGTCGAGGCGGAAGACGGCTGGCTGCGTGTCGGTATCAGGCTCGATCTTCCCGTCGCCGTGCTCAGGCTTTCCGGCATCTATGGCCCGGGCCGCAACGCCTTCTGCAATCTGGAAAAGGGCACGGCGCGCCGGCTGATCAAGGCGAACCAAGTCTTCAACCGTATCCGCGTCGAGGATATCGGCGCCTGCGCCCGCTTCCTGTCCGAGCACAAGCTTGGTGGCATATATAATGTCACCGACGACGAGCCCGCGCCGCCGCAGGATGTGATCGCCGAGGCCGCCCGGCTCATGGGTATCGAGCCGCCGGCGGAGCAGGCTTTCGAGACAGCGGAGCTGACGCCGATGGCGCGCTCCTTCTATGGCGAGAACAAGCGCGTCTCGAACAAGAAGCTGCGCTCACTCGGCTTCGCCTTCCGCTATCCGGAATACCGCATGTCGCTTGCCGAGCTCTGGTCGTCCGGACGGTGGCGCGGCTGAAAAGCCGCTTTCCGCGCAGAGAAAAATCGCACGAAAATTCCTACTTAGACGGCTGGCCTAGTTCAATTTACTCCGTATTTAAGGTTAACGACCTCTAAAATTGCACAAATGCGGCAGCAATTATGGCAGAGACGCAAAATTATTTTTCCAATTTTCGTGATCCCTCGCATGGCGATACCGCCACGAGAAAAATCGTTCCATTTTTAACTGATTTTATTAGGTTTTTTCCATAACCGAGCAAAATCGCCGAGTAGTCATAGTATTTGCCCGATCCGCAAATGTTACAGACTGTAACATTCCGTGATCATAAATGGCACTTTTTCGCCATTTTTGGCCTGATTTAAGCCCGCCGCCTACCCAGGGCGCAAGTTCAATAGCTTGAGGGAAAAATCGGTTTGAAGAAAATCGCACGTTCTTTGGCAATCGCCGCAACTATATCCGCCTCCATTGCTGTCGTTTCGACACCGGCATCTGCATCCAACGGATGCGGAGGTGCCTCCTGGTACGGAGGAAGCTCCAAAACTGCTTCCGGGGAACGGATGAGTTCCAAAAATCTTACTGCAGCTCATCGCTCGCTCGCCTTCGGCACGCGCCTGCGGGTCACCAACAAGCATAACGGTCGCAGCGTCGTCGTTCGCATCAATGACCGCGGGCCTTTCATTCGCGGACGCGTTCTCGATCTCTCGCGCGCCGCCGCACAGAATATCGGCATGGTTGCCTCCGGCACCGCCAAGGTCTGTTACGACGTCGTCGCCTCGAAGTAATCGCCGGTCGGCCTGAAACATCAGGCATTTCGGCGCAACGCTTGCTCTCTCCGTCAATCGCGGCTACGACGCGGTTGGGACGTCTCAATAATCCGCCGCCACGTGCATCTTTCGTGCGGATTGATGAGGCGTCGGCGATTTTGATAGAGCGCAACGCTTCCCGGTAAACTCCGCTGAGTTCGGGACGGTGCGCAAGCAGGAGAGTGTGAATGCGTCTGGGCGGCCGATTGCAGGGGGCCATCGAAGTTCTTGCCGATATCGAAGCGCGCAAGCGACCGGTGGCCGATGCCCTGAAGGATTGGGGCCTTGCCCATCGCTTCGCCGGTTCCGGCGACAGGGCCGCGATCGGCAACATCGTCTACGACGCCCTGCGCATGCGGCTTTCCCATGCCTGGCTGATGGGTGACGACAACCCTTCCGCACTTGCCCATGCCGTGCTCTTTCGCCAATGGGGCCTGACGCCCGAGGCGCTGGCCGCCGAGCTCGACGGCGATAAATTCGCCCCCGAAGCACCGAGCGCCGAAACACTTTCTGCCTTTGCGACCCGCAAGCTCGAAGACGCGCCGCTTCACATCCAGGGCGATATTCCCGAATGGGTCGAGCCTTCATTCAGCTACGCCTTCGGCGACGGCTGGCTTTCCGAGGCGAAGGCCCTTTCCGAACGCCCGACGCTCGACCTTCGCGCCAACGCCCTGAAGGCGGACCGCGCCAAGGTCGTGAAGGCGCTGGAACGCGCAGGCGCGCAGGCATCGAAGATCGCCCGTTTCGGCATCCGCATTCCCGCGGGCGAAGGCGCATCGCGCCTGCCGAACGTCACCGCCGAGCTTTCTTTCCAGAAGGGTTGGTTTGAGGTGCAGGATGAGGGCTCGCAGATTGTCGCCGATCTCGTCCTGCCCGAGGAAGGCGACCAAGTGCTAGACTATTGCGCCGGCGGCGGCGGCAAGACGCTCGCCATGTCGGCGGCGATGCACAACAAGGGCCAGGTCCATGCCTATGACAGCGATCGCCGGCGGCTGGCGCCGATCATCGAGCGGCTGAAGCGCGCCGGAACCCGCAATGTCCAGGTCCATGACGAGCGCAACGCATTGCTGGCGCTGCGCGGCAAGTTCGACAAGGTTCTCGTCGATGCGCCCTGCACCGGTACCGGCACCTGGCGCCGCCGGCCCGACACGAAATGGCGGCTGACGCAGAAGAACCTCGACGAGCGCACCAGCCAGCAGCAGGAAGCTCTGGCCCAGGCCAGCGAATTCGTCCGCCCCGGCGGTTCGCTACTCTATGTCACCTGCTCGGTTCTGCCCGAGGAGAACGAAGCGCAGGTCAACCGTTTTGCCAGCCTCAATCCGGATTTCGAGGTGGTCGAGGCCTTGAGCTCCTGGGAAAAACTGTTTGGCAAAGACATGCCGCAGCCCCATTCTTCCGACGGCCGGACCATCACGCTGACGCCCGCCTCCACCGATACCGACGGCTTCTTCTTCTGCCGCCTGAAGCGGAAGGGATGAGGCTCAATCGATCCGCCCGTGACAGACGGCAGGCGGACGCCTCTTTTTTCAACAATCCATTCCGTTCGTAAGGCCGATCTCCATAAGATTCGGCCTTAAAACCATTCTAAACTAGAGCGTTTGACACAAGTTTAATTTTCATACATGACACAAAACGCCAAGTTTTTGACGGTGCCCCCGCCGTCACCAGGAGAGGAACATGAAATTTAAGATCAATTTTGGTGCCGTGCTTGCGGTGGCCGTTGCTGCAACCGCCGCGTCCGGCTTGCCCGCGCTTGCCGCCGCCCCTGAACCGGCTGCCGTTCTCAAGCATTATGCAGAGCTTGCCCATGCCAAATATCAGGACTCGCTGACGACCGCGAAAGCGCTCGACAAGGCGATCGATGCCCTGCTTGCCAATCCCAGCGACAAGATGCTGAAGGCGGCGCGCGCGGCCTGGATCAAGGCCCGCACTCCCTATGCGCAGACGGAAGTCTACCGCTTCGGCAATCCGATCGTCGACGATTGGGAAGGCAAGGTGAATTCCTGGCCGCTGGACGAAGGCCTGATCGATTATGTCGACGCCTCCTACGGTACGGAAAGCGACGAGAACGCGCTTTATGTCGCCAACGTCATCGCCAACAAGACGATCAAGATCAACGGCAAGGATGTCGACGCATCGCATCTGACGCCGGAATTCCTGTCGGGCACACTGCATCAGGCGGGTGGCGTCGAAGCCAATGTCGCGACCGGCTACCACGCCATCGAATTCCTGCTCTGGGGCCAGGACCTGCACGGCACCAAGGCTAGCGCCGGCGAACGCCCGGCCACCGACTATGACCTGAAGAATTGTACGCACGGTAATTGCGACCGCCGCGCCGAATATCTGAAGTCCGCCTCGACGCTGCTCGTTGCCGACCTGCAGGACATGACGGATAAGTGGGTGCCGGAAGGCGAAGCCACCAAGCATCTCGAAGCTGATCCGAAGGCTGGCCTCACCGCCATCCTGACCGGCATGGGCTCGCTCTCCTACGGCGAGCTCGCCGGCGAGCGCATGAAGCTCGGCCTGCTGCTGCACGATCCGGAGGAAGAGCAGGATTGCTTCTCCGACAATACCTATAACGAGCACAATGGCGACGCCATCGGCATCGCCTCGGCCTATACCGGCACCTATACCCGCGCCGACGGCACCAAGATGAAGGGTCCGTCGCTGCACGATCTGGTCAAGGCCAAGGACCCGGCACTCGACAAGGAAATGGAAGGCAAGCTCGACACGACGCTTGCAGCCATGAAGGCGCTGGTGCATCGCGGCGAGACGGTCGAGAAATACGACCAGATGATCGGCGAGGGCAACAAGGAAGGTAATGCGACCGTCCAGAAGGCCATCGACGGCCTGCTCGACCAGACGAAGAGCATCCAGCGTGTCATCGCCGCACTCGACCTCGACGCGATCAAGCTTGAAGGTTCGGACAGCCTGGACAATCCTAACGCTGTCTTCAAGAAGTAATAGGGATGGTGGCAGCGCGACACCGCGCTGCCACCCCGACACCCATGACAAGCATCCAGGCCAACCGCGCCCTGCTGCCCGCCCTTGCCGCGGGTTTTTTGGTTTTTTCGATCACCCTGGCCGCCGCCGGCATTCTCGATTTTCCGACTGTTCGTACCGATCTTGCGCCCGAACAGCTGACGCGGGTGCGCGACGTCACCCGCGCGACTACGGATTTCTCCAGGGCCGAGCCCTATGAGGCGATGCAGGGCGGCGCGCTGACCTCGATCGATCCCGTCAACCGCGATATTTTCTCGCAGCCCTCGGCCAATCTGAGCTCGGAGCGCGGACAGGATTTCCATCTCGGCAACGCCCTCTTCCGCAAGCTCTGGGTTTCGGCCCCCTCTTCGACCCAGGCTTCCGATGGGTTGGGACCGCTGTTCAATGCCCGCTCCTGCCAGAGCTGCCATGTCCGTGATGGGCGCGGCCATGCGCCTGATGCCGCCGGAACGGCCGCGACCTCGATGGTCCTGCGCCTCGCACGAACGGCCGTGACGCCGCAAGAGGAGCAGGCGGTCAGGGATTTCCACGCGCTGAATTTTCCGGACCCCACCTATGGGGCGCAGCTGCAGGATCTCGCCGTGCCCGGACTTGCCGCCGAGGGCAAGGTGACGATTAGCTACAGCGAGGAGACGGTGACGCTCGCCGGCGACGAGACCGTGACGCTGCGCAAGCCGCATTACGGCGTCACCGACCTCGCCTATGGACCGCTCGACCCCACGACGACAATTTCGCCGCGCATCGCGCCGCCGATGATCGGCCTTGGCCTGATCGAGGCCATTGCCGACGCCGACATCCTTGCCAATGCCGATCCTGATGACAAGAAAGGCACCGGCATTCGCGCCCGCCCCGCCATCGTCCGCGACCATCGCACGGGTGAGATCGCGCTCGGCCGTTTCGGCTGGAAGGCGCAGAACGCCACGGTGCGCGACCAGGTAGCGGATGCCTTCTCGGCCGATATCGGCATTTCGACGCCGGACCGGTTGAACCCCTATGGCGATTGCACGCCTAAGGAACCGCGCTGCCTCGCCATGCCGAACGGCGTCCAGAAGCGGCTGGGCGATACGGAAGCGCCGGATCCAGTCCTCCCGCTCGTCACCTTCTATTCCGAAAATCTTGCCGTGCCGGCCCGCCGCAAGGCGAGCTTTCCCGATGTGCTGCACGGCAAGGAGCTGTTCTACCGCTCCGGCTGCGCGGCATGCCATACGCCGAAATTCGTGACCCGCGACAACCTCAAGGGCAGCGACGGCAAGGACTCTCCGCAGGCCTTCCAACTGATCTGGCCCTATTCCGACTTCCTGCTGCATGACATGGGCGAAGGCCTTTCCGACGGGCAGCAGGTGGGCGTGGCATCCGGTCGCGATTGGCGCACGCCGCCGCTCTGGGGTATAGGCCTGACGCAGACGGTAAGCGGCCGGCAGGCCTATCTACACGACGGCCGCGCCGGAACGCTGACCGAAGCCATCCTCTGGCATGGAGGAGAGGCGGAAAAAGCCCGCAATGCATTCGCCGGTCTTTCGAAGGACGATCGGCAAGCCCTCGTCAACTTTCTGGAGTCCCTTTGATGCGCCATTGGAAACGCCTCGCTGCCAGCCTTCTGCTTACCGTCGCGGCCCTGCCGGCCCATGCCGAGGACGCGACGACCACCGGCGCCGGATTGAACGAAGCGGCGGTGCCGGCCACGCTGCAGAAGGCGGTGGACGACGTCATCCGCCCGGGCTACCGCGCCATGCACGGCTCCGCCTCGAAACTGACGGCGGCGATGAAGGCGCTTTGCGCCGACCCCACGGACGCGACGCTTTCCGGCGCCAAATCGGCCTTTGGCGATACGGTGAAGAGCTGGTCCCGCATCGAGATCGTCGATACCGGCCCGATCATCGAGAAGAACCGCTTCGAACACATCCTCTTCTACCCCGACCGCAAGGGCGTCGGCCTCAAGCAGGTGCAGACACTGATCGTCAAGGCGGACGAGCACGATACGACCGTCGAGGCCGTCGCCGGCAAAAGCGTGGCGCTCATGAGCATGACAGCGCTGGAATATGTGCTCTTCGGCAACGGTTCCGACGTTCTCGGCAAGGACAAGCAGAGCTTCCGCTGCCGCTATGGCGCTGCGGTTGCCGGCAACATCGAAAACACGGCCAAGGAAATCGCCGACGAATGGGATGCTGCCGACGGCGTGCAGAAATCCTGGAAGTTTCCCGGCAAATCCAGCGATGACTTCATGGACAACAAGGAAGCCGTGACGGCGCTGCTCGGCATCCTCGTGCATGGCGCGGCCAATGTCCGCGACCAGCGGCTGGAAACTTTCTACAAGGGCGATCCGGCGGCGGCGCGGCCGAAGATGGCGATCTACTGGCGCTCGGCCAACACATGGACCTCATTATCAGGCAATATCGGAGGTCTGAAGGCGCTCTGGGAAAAGGCCGACATGGCAAGCCTGCTGTCACCAGACAAACGTAAGGTCGCCGCCAAGATCGATGGCCTGCTGAACGAGCTCGCGACGACGGCATCGACGATCAACCCGGATATCGAGGTGGTCATCGGCAACGATGCGGAGCGCGCCAAGATCGACAAGCTGCTCTCCGTCAGCCGCGACCTCGCCACCAGTTTCAGCGATGACTATGGCGGCGCCATCGGGCTTTCGGCCGGCTTCTCCTTCGCTGACGGAGACTAGAACATGATGCGCAGCCGCCTTATCGATCGGAGAGCTTTCGTCAAGGCCGCGGGCCTGACCTTTCTCGCGGCGCTCAAACCCGGCGCTCTGATGGCGCTGGAGCAGGCGGATGCGGTCTATGCCTCCGGCATGCGCACCGCCGACGGTTCCTTTGCCGTGGCGACGGTGACCGAGCAGGGCCGTATCATCGATCAGGTCGCGCTACCGGCCCGCGCGCATGGCATGGCCTTTTCGAAGGCAACCGGCAAGACCGTCGCCTTCGCGCGCCGGCCTGGCACCTATGCGATGATCTTCGATCCCTGGAACAAGGCCGAGCCGATCGTCATATCAGCCAAAGAGGGCCGGCATTTCTACGGGCACGGCACGTTTTCGCCCGACGGCAAGCTGCTCTATGCCAGCGAGAATGATTTCGACAACAATCGCGGCATCATCGGGCTCTATGACAGCAGCAACCGCTTCGCCCGCATCGGCGAATACGAGACCTATGGCATCGGCCCGCACGACATGACGGTTTCGGACGATGGCAGGCTCCTGATCGTCGCCAATGGCGGCATCGAGACGCATCCGGATTTCGGCCGCACCAAGCTCAATCTCGACCATATGGAACCGTCGCTGACGCTGATCGACGCCGCTAGCGGGCGGCTAATCGAGAAGCACACCCTGCCGGCACAGTATGCCCAGGTCTCGACGCGGCATGTCGACATCGACGCCAGCGGCCGGGTCTGGTTTGCCTGCCAGTACGAGGGTCATCGTAGCGACCTGCCGCCGCTTGTCGGCCATTTCGCGAGGGGCGAGGACCTGACTTTCGTCACACTGCCCGACGAAACGACCCGGGCGCTTGGCAATTATGTCGGCGCCATCGCCGTCAATCGCGCCGAAAATCTCGTCGGGGTCACATCGCCGGTCGAAGGGACTTCGGTGACGCTGGATGCGAAGACCGGCAAGGTGCTGAAGTTGGAAAGCGTCGCCGACGCGGCCGGCATCGCGCCGGCCCGCCATGGCTTTGCCATCTCCTCCTATCGCGGCGATTTCCTCGGCGAGCACAGCGATGTCGCCTGGGATCAGCACATCGTGCGGATCGCCCGCGGCTGATCTGGGCGCCGCCTAGCCGGGCTTGTTGGTTTCGACGAAGCGCCGCAACGCCGTCGCGGCATTCAGCATATGCGCCCTCTTCCGCCGCGACGCCTTTTCCCCGCTTCCCTCCGCGATGGCCCGCATGATAGCCTCATGCTGCGAATACGCATCAACCAAAGCTTGCATGCAAAAACACATCTTCCCATCACTTCTGCATACATATAGCCAATCACGCAACCGTTACGCATCCAATTATTGACTAAAGAGCTTATTTGGAATACAAAAACAATCAACAGCCTCGCTTTTGCATACATAAAGCAAGCCCCGGCTGAACAGGAATACAGGATCGGGCATATTTGATCCGCTTGTTCGGGCAGATGCCGCTCCGAGACATACAAGATTTCAGAAGCTTCACCGTTCCGACATTCGGCGCGGACGGCTTTCTGGTGCGCATTTATCCTCAAACCATAGGGATCACGATGATGATGATGACCAGACGGAATTTTTCGACCGCCATTGTTGCCGGCGCCGCCGCCTCCCTCATTTCCGCGCACGGCATGGCCGCCAGCAACCCGGCTCCGGCCTCCGGGGCGGCCAAGTCTGCGCCATTGAAGGCTCGCAACGTCGTGCTGGCGCATGGGCTCTTCGCCGACGGTTCCTGCTGGACCGAAGTCATCGCCCGGCTGCAGGCCAAGGGGCTGAACTGCACGGCGGTGCAGAACCCATTGACGACGCTTCCCGAAGCGGTCGCGTCCGTGCAGCGTGTTCTCGATCGCCAGGACGGCCCGACCGTCCTCGTCGGCCATTCCTTCTCCGGCATGCTCGTCACCGAAGCGGGCGTGCATCCGAAGGTTTCCGCACTCGTCTATGTCGCGGCCCGCGCGCCGGATGCCGGCGAAGATTATACGGCGCTCGCCAAGACATATCCGACGCCGCCTGCCTCGGCCGGTATCGTCTTCGATGGCGATGAAGGGCGGCTGACCGAGGAGGCTTTCCTGCGCGATTTCGCCGGCGACCTGCCCAAAGCCAAGGCCGAGGTGCTTTACGCCGTGCAGGAGCCCTTCCAAAAGGCTTTGCTGACCGGCAAGACCACCCAGGCCGCCTGGCGCAGCAAGCCGAGCTGGTATGCCGTTTCCACCGAAGACAGGACGATCAATCCGGATCTGGAACGCTTCATGGCCAAGCGCATGGGCGCCAAGACCATCGAGGTGAAGGCCAGCCATCTCTCGCTGATCTCGCACCCCGATACGATCGCCCGCCTGATCCTCGAAGCCGCCGGGCATTGATCGATCTCTTGGCCGACCTAGCCCTTCCTGGCAAATTCGGCCTGTTCCGCACTGACCGCGATGGTGGCGGCTTTAGCCGCCGCACGCAGCCAATCGGAACCTCGGGCATCGAGATCGGCAAGAATGCCCGGGATGAGCGATGCGTCATCGCCATGGCAATTGGCGATTTCGAAGCCCATCAGATCCAGCATATCGGGCGACAGCAGCACCTGTGCATCGCCGCCGACTTCGATCTTGCGGCTGTTGGGCGACAGGCGGCGCACCAGCAAGGTGCCGTCCACCTGATAACGCGGTTCGGGCGAACGCGCCCGGCCGCCGGCGATGATCCCGGTGCGGATCTTCTTGTCCGATGGAGCATGCTTCAACGACCAGCCGGACTGCAGCAGCGCCTTGACCTCACGCAATACTGGCCCGCCACGCCATTCGACATAGGCGACGAAGCGCGGGCGGCCCAGGCTGCCGGTGCCGGCCAGACGCGGCTTCGGCTCGAATGCCGTCGCCGGCTCCGGCAAGGCCTTGTGCAATGCCTTGAGATAGCGGTCCGCCACGGGATCGGTCGCCGGCGGCAGGCTGCGATATTTTTCCCAGAAAGCCTTGCGCTCGGCATTCGACAGCAGCACGACGTTGCGCAGCCATTTGTAATCGCGCTCGAGAATGACGGGAGACGGCTGCCGCAAGCCGCGGCGATAGCCGGCCAGGATACTGTCGGCAACGATGCGCGGCGTCGGTCCGTCGTCGCCGCGCGCCAGGATGGCGCTCGTCGCAAGACGCACGAGGTCGAGCGCATAGGGCATGACGGCGGCCTCGTCGAAATCATTGGCGCCCCAGACGAGCCTTCCCTCCTCATCGCGCCAGGTGCCGAAATTTTCGAGATGCGTATCGCCGATCGCCAGTAGCTGCGGGGCGTCCTTAAGGTCGGGACAAGTGTCGAGGATGGTCTCGGCCCAGCGCCAATAGGTTCCGCGCAGGAAAGAGAAGCTGTCATCCTTCATCAGCTTGTGCTTCTTCGCCAGCCCCGCTTCCACCAGATCGGCGTCGAGCTGCGCCCGCATCCAGGTCTCGTAGGCCCTTACCGATTGCAGGATCGTCGTCATCTTCGCCCTCACCGTCAGCGTCTCAGCTTCGGATAGCATGGCGATCCGATCGTGGAAATTCGATGTCGGCATGGTGGCCCGGAACGCCTTTGCTTTTCCACCGGATAACCCTTGTCCAAATGGCCTCTCCGTGCCAATTTCGCACCCGCGAAAGGGGACGGCATGACAGGGCCAGATGACACGGGGACCAGCGGCGATTTTCGAAGCCGCATCCGAACGAGCTTCGAGCGGCAAGCGGCGATGGCGACGATCGGCGCGGAGCTGACGCGCGTCGAGCACGGCACGGTGGAGATCGAGCTGCCGTTCGATGTGAAGCTGACGCAGCAGCACGGCATCCTGCACGCCGGCATCATCGCCGCAGCGCTGGATTCGGCCTGCGGCTTTGCCGCCTACAGCGTCATCGACCCCTCGGCATCGATCCTGACAATTGAATTCAAGGTCAACCTGATGTCGCCAGGACGCGGCGAACGCTTCCTGTTTCGCGGCGATGTCACCAAGCCCGGCACGACGATCATCGTCGCCGACGGCCGCGGCTATGCCATCGGCGACGGACCGGCCAAGCTGATTGCCTCGATGACGGGAACGATGATGGTCATCCGGGGCAGAGAGGGAATTAGCGGATGAAATTCGAACTGAAGCGGGTATCGGGCAAATCGATCCTGTTCGTCATGGCGGCCGAGGCCGAATACGGCCCCTTCCTGCGTTCGCGCATCGATCCGCTGATGACGGGCGTCGGCCCGGTCGAGGCGGCTATTGCGCTCACCCGCGCCTTTGCGCAGCTCGAAGCACAGGATGACTTGCCCGATCTCGTGGTGTCGCTCGGCTCTGCGGGCTCTTCCAAGCTGGAGCAGACGGAGGTCTATCAGGTCACTTCCGTTTCCTATCGCGACATGGATGCCTCGCCGCTCGGCTTCGAGAAAGGTCGCACACCCTTTCTAGACCTCCCCGCGACGATCGAGCTGCCGTTGCGCATCCCCACCATTGCCGAGGGCAGCCTTTCGACGGGCGCCAATATCGTCTCCGGCGCGGAGGCCTATGAGCGCATCGGCAGCGACATGGTCGATATGGAAACCTTCGCGGTGCTGCGCGCCTGCCAGATCTACGGCCTGCCGCTGATCGGCCTGCGAGGGATTTCCGACGGCCAGGTCGAATTGCAGCGCATTTCCGACTGGACGGAATATCTGCATGTGATCGACCGCAAACTGTCCTACGCCGTCGACGGCCTGTTTACCGCGCTGGAAGACGGCGTATTCTGGTTCTGATAGACCGAAAGTCGCGAGAATCGAGGACAATCGGGACAATAAAATCGGCCCTCGCGTGATTTGCCCGATTGCCAGGGAAAGCGCTTTTCATTAAAGGCTCGCCATGACCCAGACAGCACATCCAGACACCGTTCTCATCGTCGATTTTGGCAGCCAGGTGACGCAGCTCATCGCGCGGCGCGTGCGCGAAGCCGGCGTCTACTGCGAAATCGTCCCCTTCCAATCCGCCGAAGCCGGTTTCAAGCGGCTGCAGCCGAAGGCCGTGATCCTGTCCGGCAGCCCGGCCTCGACCGTGGACGAAGGCTCGCCGCGAGCGCCGCAGATCATCTTCGACAGCCGTATCCCGGTGTTCGGCATCTGCTACGGCCAGCAGACCATGTGCATGCAGCTCGGCGGCAAGGTCGAGAGCGGCCATCATCGCGAATTCGGCCGCGCCTTCCTCGACGTCAACACGGATTGCGCCCTGTTCGAGGGTCTCTGGTCGGCCGGCTCGCGCCATCAGGTCTGGATGAGCCACGGCGACCGCGTGACCGCGCTGCCCGATGGCTTCGAAGTGGTCGCCACTTCCTCGAACGCACCCTATGCCTTTATCGCGGACGAGAAGCGCAAGTATTACGGCGTGCAGTTCCACCCGGAAGTGGTGCATACGCCCGATGGCGCCAAGCTGATCGGCAACTTCATCCATAACATCGCCGGCATCAAGGGCGACTGGTCGATGTCGGCCTATCGCGCCAAGGCGGTGCAGGCGATCCGCGACCAGGTCGGCGACAAGCGTGTCATCTGCGCACTCTCCGGCGGCGTCGATTCCTCCGTTGCCGCACTGCTGATCCACGAGGCCGTCGGCGACCAGCTGACCTGCATCCTCGTCGACCACGGCCTGATGCGCAAGGACGAGGCGGCCAATGTCGTCGCCATGTTCCGCGAGCACTACAATCTGCATCTGATCCATGTCGATGCTTCCGACCGCTTCATCGGCGAGCTGGAGGGTGTTTCCGACCCCGAGACGAAGCGCAAGATCATCGGCCGGCTCTTCATCGAAACCTTTGAGGATGAAGCCAAGAAGCTCGGCGGCGCCGATTTCCTCGGCCAGGGCACGCTCTATCCCGACGTCATCGAGAGCGTCTCCTTCACCGGCGGCCCCTCGGTCACCATCAAGTCGCACCACAATGTCGGCGGCCTGCCGGAGCGCATGAAGATGCAGCTCGTCGAGCCGCTGCGCGAACTCTTCAAGGACGAAGTGCGCGCGCTCGGCAAGGAGCTCGGCCTGCCCGACAGCTTCATCGGCCGCCACCCCTTCCCCGGCCCGGGCCTTGCCATCCGCTGCCCCGGCGGCATCACCCGCGAGAAGCTGGAAATCCTGCGCGAAGCCGACGCCATCTATCTCGACGAGATCCGCAAGGCCGGCCTCTACGACGCCATCTGGCAGGCCTTCGCCGTGCTCTTGCCGGTGCAGACCGTCGGCGTCATGGGCGACGGCCGCACCTACGAATTCGTCTGTGCGCTCCGCGCCGTCACCTCCGTCGACGGCATGACGGCGGATTTCTATCATTACGACATGGAATTCCTCGGCCGCGCCGCGACCCGCATCATCAACGAAGTCCGCGGCATCAACCGCGTGGTCTATGACGTCACGTCGAAGCCGCCCGGCACGATCGAGTGGGAGTAGGGGAATTGGCAACTCTGGCGTAGAATTTCGCAGAAAATACAATGACTTTCGGCAGTTCTAACTGCTGCATAGGGCGCATCGCCAACGAAAATAGTAACTTCATTAAGTCATTGAAATCGTTAAATTTATCGAAGGGATGTGCGCGACGCATGGCTCGTGGCGGATCAATGTGACGATGCTTCTGCTCTATTGAGCAATACCCAGAGGCGCGAAATCCTCCCATCGACGACTTCGGCCACATCAGCTCCCGTCACGACAACCGGTCCGCCTTGGGGGCCGGCCTCCCAGTGCAATACACCCATGCCGTGATGCCCGACCGCGTTGCCGATAGGCGTGAAGCGGAAGTTGGGGCCGAACTGTTCCAGAAGAGCACCGGCGACGGCGGAGATTGCTGCGCGACCCTCCACGACATTGTCCGGCTCGTACATGATGGGATTCGTAACGAACAGTTCGTTGACGGCCGCTTCGCGTCGGGCGCTATCGCGCTCGTTAAAAACGCGTGCGAGATTGCTGCCAAGCAGTGCGTCAAAATCAGGCTCATCGATCGACATTTGCCTATTGCCTCTTGGTGTGGGGGTCGAGCGGCAGCCTCGTGCCACCAGTGGCTCCGGACTGTCGGTTGCGGAATTCCTGGTTCAAGCGTGCGGAGCGCGCGCCTCAGCGGCGTCTCCCATGAAAGGGTAGTCGACATAGCCCTCTCGTCCTTGTGTGAACCACGTTCCGGGATCGTCGGTCGAGAGGGGCGCCCTTTCCATCAATCTAGGGGGCAGATCGGGATTGGCGATGAAAGGTCGCCCGAAGGCAACGGCATCCCCGATGCCTGCCTCGATCGAAGCGTTTCCGCGTGTCGCGTCAAAGTCCGAATTCGGGATGAGCGGCCCGCGGAAATGAGGCCGGATCTGCGGAGCGAGATAGCCGACACCGAAAGTGTTGGGTGCCTTAATGGCGCCAAGCCGGATCGGGTCGAAAAGGTTGGGCATAACAAATACTCGACCAAGATCAGACGAGGCGGTAACCGCCGTCGACGTGCAGGACCTCGCCGTTCATGAAGCCATTGCTCATGAGAAAGACGACGGCGGCGCCGACTTCGCGCGGCGTGCCGAGCCGATGAAGGGGGAGCCTTTCCTTCAGTGCTTCGACATATGCTTGGCGGCCGTCCCCCAGGGTGCGGGCAAGCAGCGGCGTATCGGTCGTGCCGGGCGAGATTGTGTTGAAGCGGCGAGGCGCCATTTCCAGCGCCAGGCCGCGGCCGAACGCCTCCATCGCTGCCGAGGCGGCAGCCAGTACCGCTGTGCCGTAAGCGGTCGGACGATCGGACAGAGCACCCGAGATGAAGGTCACCGACCCATCGGCGTCGAGCCGATCGCCCAGCGCGCGAAGTGCATGGACCGCTGCCCAAATGCGCTCGTCGAACGCTCGCCTCAGATGCCCGACATCAGCCTCCAGAATCGTGCCAGCGACGAACGTGCCGGCCAGGAGCACCAGATGATCGACGCGATCGATATCCGCGAGTGCAGCCGCGATGGTTTCGGGCTTGGTTACATCGGCGGCACGCCAGCCGGCGAAGCCGTTCTCGGCGGCAATCCGCTTGGCGCCGGTGGCATCGAAGCCAATCACGATCACCGTCGCACCCGCGGCCCTGGCTTGCTGGGCTGCCGACAGCCCGATGCCGGAGGTGCCTCCGAAGATGACGACGGAGCGATCCTTGAGTGTTTCAGTCATGTGCAGGGGTCCTTGTTTGGAGCGCGTAACGAGCGCTGCTGAAATGACCCTACGAAGAAGAGCGTACCTTGATAATCGGGGCTATATTCGCTTTAATTATTCCACCATGGAACAAATTAATCTTGACCGCCTCACCGGCCTGATTGCCTTCGCGCGTGCCGGCTCGGTGGGCAGCTACACTGCGGCGGCGCGGGCTTTGGGCGTCTCGCCCTCTGCGATCAGTAAGAGCGTGCAACGCCTGGAGCATCACCTCGGCGTGCGCCTGTTCAGCCGGACGACCCGCTCGTTAACCCTCACGCCGGAAGGACGGGACCTTCACGAACGCGCTCTTCGCCTGCTGCGCGAGGCGGAAGCAATCGAGCAAGCCGCGCTCGCTGCCCGGTCCGAGCCCGCCGGCGTCCTGAAGGTCACTGCACCCCTGCCTATTGGGGTGCATATTTTGGCGCCGGCTCTGCCGCGCTTCCGGGCGCGCCATCCAAAGCTTTGGATCGATCTGAGGCTGGGTGACCGCTTCGCCGATTTGATCGAGGAAGGCATCGACGTAGCCATCCGCGTTGGAGATCTCGCCGACTCCCGCCTGATCTCGCGATCACTGGCTCCGCATAATATCTGCGCGTTCGCATCTCCAGATTATCTGGCGCGGCGCGGAATACCGCGGAGTCCCGGCGATCTCGACGGCCATGATTGCGTGAATTTCCGTTTCCAAAGCTCGGGGAAGGCCCTGCGCTGGTCTTTCGCGCAAGGCGATCGCACCTTCGACATTTTGCCCGATGCAGCCATCATTACAGACGTCAGCGACGCAGTCGCGGCGATCCTGGCCGCTGGGGGCGGTATTGGAATTTCGCCCAACTTCGTCGCCGCGAGTTACGTCGAGAGGGGGAAGCTTGTCCCGCTTCTCCAGGACTATATCGCGCCGCGCTCCACGATCACCGCATTGTGGCCCGAAAGCCGCCGGGCAAGCCCTAACGTCAAGGCATTTATCAATTTCTTGAGCGAGGTTTTCCCAACTGAGACGGCTTGGGATGCGATAGTACGAGCGAAATATAGCTCGTTATCATCGCTTCTCCCAGGCCACGTGCTGTAGCCTGGCGTTCGGTCGAGATGACGGTATAATTTTGGGGGCGGAGTTGTTTTCGGCGTGGCGCGGCGTACTTTCGCCGATGCGCGTTGGATCGGTGCTCTGATCGGCACAACGCCCGTGCTCGCCGATAGATGGCGAAACCGCGATTCTAGCCGTTGGGCGAAAAAATCCAATGTTTTCAAAAGCGCTATTTTTTGACGGTGCGCCTGACGGCATGCCGTCCGAGGAAAATTTTTTGACGTGGAAAATCAATTGGTTATGATACCCATAAACAATCGAGTGGGAGTGAAGTTCAATTTTGCGCTGGGTGTAGAAGACCCTCGTCGAATACGAAAATGAACTTCGTGCTGTTTCCGAGAGAGTTGCTGGGGGCTATCCGCCCGCGTAGTCGTTGCCACCGTGCGCGGCAATGAACATGGCGACGGCCGATCGGCAATAGGATTCGATTTCGTTGTCGTCCTCTGCTCTCGCCTGATCGAAGCGTGCAATCATCAGGAGATCGGATCCTTTGATCAGCGCGGCAAACAAGCGGGCTGACCGGAGAGGATCGGGCACGTTCAGAACCGCCTTCGCGTGCAACTGACGCAACAGGGCCTCGATTTGGGCGATGACATAGGCGGGGCCGGCTTCGTAATGGAGCTTGCTTAACGACTTTTCATTCGTCTTGTCGGCCATGATCATGGCTTCGACACTGCGGACGTCCGGGCTCAACAGCGTGCGAAGCAGGGATGATCCCACCGCCATGAGCTGATCTTCGGCCGAACCGTCGACGCCTTCAATAAGAGCCTGTGGTGCAAACTGATGGCAGTGGGCCGCGATGGCCGCGCTGAACAGCGCCTCCTTGTTCTCGAAGTGTCGATAGATGCTGAGCTTGGATATCTTCGCTCGCTGGGCGACCTTGTCCAATGTCGTCGCTTGAAAACCCAATTCCACAAAGAGTTCGCAGGCCGCTTCGGCAATCGTTTGGCCAAGCGCCTCGTTGGCGGGCCGGCCGCGCCGGCCCTGGCTATTTTTGGTCACGACAATTCCAGTACTTGACAGTATCCTTATTCTTGAATTACGATACCATGTAGTATCTGAAATGTGCAAGAGGTTTCAACCTGCCTTACGCGCCGGGCTCAGCCCAAACCCCTTCATCCACAACACGGAGCTTATCATCATGGATGACGTCATCATCATCGGCGGCAGCTTTGCCGGTCTCGCCGCCGCGCTGCAGCTCGGCCGCGCCCGACGCAAGGTCACAGTTCTCGATACCGGCCTGCCGCGCAATCGCTTCGCCGGCCACTCGCATGGTCTGCTCGGCCACGATCACAAGCCACCGCTGGACATCCTGGCCGAGGCGCGACAGCAACTGGCGCGCTATCCCACGGTCAAGCTGGTCAATGCCCAGGCTGACAGCATCTCCGGCGCCATCGACAATTTCTCCGTCCTCACTGGCGATGGCGAAAGCCTTGGGGCGCGCCGCCTGATCCTGAGCTATGGCGTTGCCGACCAAATGCCTGATGTTCCGGGCTTTGCCGAAAGCTGGGGCACGTCCATCGTGCCCTGCCCCTATTGCGATGGCTTTGAAGTCGCCGGCCAGCATTGGGGCCTCGTCTGGTCCGGCCCGCAGTCGCACACTTATGTCAGGCTGTACCACGATTGGACCGACACGTTGACGGTCTTCGCCGATGGTCACGACATTACACCCGATATCCGGGCCGATCTGGCGCGTCGCAACATACCCGTCGTCGATGGCCGGATCATCGAGATCGCCCGTCACGGGGGCCATAACGCCACCGTCTATCTCGATACCGTCCCCAATGTCGCGGTCGACATCCTGTTCGCGCATCCGCGCAACAAGCCGTCCGCGAGCCTGCATGAATCATTGGGCCTCGCCACGGTCAATACTCCCCTCGGCGTCGCCCTCAAGGTCGACGAGCGCCGCGAAACCAGCACGCCCGGCATCTACGCCGCCGGCGATCTTGCAAACCCAGCCATGGCCTCCGTCACCACGGCAATAGCGCTCGGCGCGACGGCGGGTATCTCCGCCCAGCAGTCGATGCTGGTTTGAGAGCACAGATTCCGAACCAGTCGGATCGAGCATGGTTCGGCCCCTTGCGAGATAGGGCAGTACCCAAAATAAGTATTCGGGATGTCGGCGTCAGCGTCGCTCGAGCGTCCTTGGGAACATCAAGACCGTCCGCCAGAGCGAATTCCCACCGCCCCAGTTTGGAAAAAAGACCACAGGAGATAAAAGTGTCTGCATCAGTGCTCTTCATGTCCATGTCACTGGACGGATATATCGCGGGGCCCAACGATGAAGTGGGCAATCCCGGCGGCGACGACTTTGTGCGGTTGCACGAGTGGTACGGGGATTTTTCCCGACCGACCGGACCGGTCGGACAATTGTGGGACGAATGGAACGCGCCAGGTGCGATTCTGGCGGGTCGGCGAACCGTGGAGCAGGTCGATCACTGGGGCGGTGACAATCACGGTGTCGCGATCTTCGTACCCAGTCACAGGCCGCCCGGGCCATCCGTCGCGAATTATCCGTTGGTCAAATACGTGAGCGATGGGATCGCGAGCGCAATGGCGCAGGCGAAGACCGCCGCCGGGGACCGGGACGTGTTGGTGCTTGGCGCGTATACGGCCCAACGGGCGCTGGAAGCGGGCGTACTCGACGAACTGCAAATACACCAGGTTCCAGTCTTGTTCGGACGTGGCCGCCGAATGTTCGAAGTCTTACCATCGCGCGTCGAGTTGGAGATCGTTCGGATGATCGATACACCCGAGGCCACGCACATCCGCTACCGCGTCCGCCGCTGAGCCCGCCGACCCAGCCGTCACTCGTTATGGTCGCCAGCATCAAGGCGCTCCCCGGGGATGATGCGGGGATGGCCGCCGCTCTGCTTGCATGAGCTTACAGGGGCCAGCCACTACGCGAAATAGCGGACCACGCCACCATCGACGCGCAGGGCTGCGCCGGTGGTGGCCGATGCCTGTTCCGAGCACACATAGACGATCATGTTGGCGACTTCGTCGGTCGTGGCGAACCGTTGGATCAGCGTTGTGGGCCGGACCGACTGCAGGAACGCCTGCTCCGCCTCTTCCTGCGAAATGCCTCTTTCTTTCGCTTGTGAGGCCATCCAGTTGCCGAGGATCTCCGATCGCGTCGGACCGGGCAGAACCGCGTTGACGGTGACGCCCGTGCCGGCCACGGATTCGGCGAGCCCCCGCGCAAGCGCCAGCTGGGCGGTCTTGGTGGTACCGTAGTCGATCATCTCCTTGGGTATGTTCAGGGCGGACTCGCTGCTGACGAAAACCACGCGGCCCCAGCCGCGGGTTACCATCTTGGGAAGGTAATGCCGCGTCATGCGGACGCCGCTCATGAAGTTGATCTGGAAGATTTGCTCCCAATCCTCGTCGGTGGTGTCGCCGAATTCCCTCAGCACCGCGGTGCCGAGATTGTTGACGAGAATGTCGGCATCCGCGGCCTGAGCGAAGAACTCTTCCGCACCGTTCGCGGTCGAGAGATCGGCGGCGATCCCCGAGATATCCACGTCAGGGAAGTCCGATCGCATCGTCCGCACAGCCTCTTGGACCCGCTCCGTGCCGCGGCCGTTGACGATGACGGAGGCGCCGGCGCGCGCGAGCCCTTCGGCGGTGGCGCGGCCGATTCCGGCGGTCGAGCCGGTCACGATAGCCCTGCGGCCCTTGAGATCGATGATCATACCCTGTCTCCTGTTCTCATGGTCGCAAGCTGCCCTGCGGCACGGGCCAGGTCCTCGACCCACTGCTGGTGGTATCGGTAGAGCGCGCCAGGGTGCTGGCGGCCGATCATCTCGAGGAACCAGGGGCCTTGCTGCGTCTCTTCCGTCAGAACGTGGCAGCCGCCCTCCGTCGGGGTGATGACCCAGCCGTGGTAAGCGCTGGACCCGCTGTCGTCGCCATCCACGGTGGTCGACCATGCAAGCCTGTGGAACGGCTCGCACTCCGTCACCACCAAGCTCATGGGAAAGCCGACCGTGACGCGGTGGTATCGCGTTCCGAGCGCCAGCTCAGGCCCGCCCGACAGGATCTTCACCTGATCCTCGGGGGGGAAATAGCTCGACCAGTTCTCGGCGTCGACCAGCAGCTTCCAGACCACTTCCGGCGGCGCTTTCACGTCGATGTCGTTGAGCGCGTAGATGGCAGATATCTTTGGATCGTAGCGCTCCGGCCAGATGACCTTGTCGTACATCGCTCAAGCTTCCTTCTTGAACAAATCCTGGAAGATGAGCTGGCCCCAAGTGCGACCGCGTGCGTGCACCAGCACGCCACCTTCGTTGAGCTTTCCCAGCGTGACGGGTGCGAACCCGAGTTGTTTGGCCAGGGCCGCCACGGGAACGATCGCGTCCTCGTCGTCGCTCGACAGAAAGACGACCCGGTGGCCGCCCTCGACGACCGGATCGGCAGCCAGGGTGGCCGCAATCAGGTGATTGAAACCTTTCACGAACTTAGCGCCGGTGAACGCTTTCGCGACGAAGGCGGAGGACGGGAGACCGTTCAACTCCTCAGGGACAGGAAACGCGTTCGTCGCGTCGATGACCGTCTTGCCTTCCCAGCTCGGCAGGGCCTTCGCGACCTCGCGATGCTCCCCGAACGGGACCGCCAAGATGATTGTGTCGGCCTCGAGTGCTTCCCGCAGAGACTTTGCGACGACCGTGGGTCCGATCGCCCGAGCCTGCGGCGCCAACGCCTCGGGCGGACGGCGGCTCGCGACGGTCACGTCGATGTTTTTACGGGCGAAGGCGTGGGCGAGGGCCTGGCCTATCTTACCGAATCCTACAATTGCGTAGCTCATAATGCGTCTCCATTCCGTGTTGGTATCGATTCCCCGGCCTTCAACGGCGCTGGGTTATCAGTTTCGCTGTGTGGGGATCTTTGCGTAGAACTCCAGTCGTGAACGACTTCCGCGCGGCCGGACGGTCAGCCGCTTCCCGCGATCAGGCGCGATTTCAGATGGCCGAGAAGCCGCCGTCGACAGACAACTCCAGCCCATTCACGAAGCTCGAATCGTCTGAAGCAAGAAACAGCGCGGCCGTCGCAATTTCCTCGGGACGCCCCATCTTTCCCCGCGGGATCAGGGATTCGAACATCTGTTTCGCTTCCTCGGTGAGAACTTGGTCCTGCATCGGCGTGGCGATCGGCCCCGGGTGCAACACGTTCACCCGGATATTCCTGCCCTTCAGTTCGTTGAGCCACCCGCGTGCGAATGCGTGCAGCGCAGCCTTGCTTGCCGCATACACGCTGTAACCAGGAAAACCTTTCAGCGACGCAACTGATCCGGTCATGAAGATCGATCCGCCATCGTTGAACAGTGGCAACGCCTTTTGCACCGTGAACAGCGTACCGCGCGTATTCAGGCCGAAGGTCGCATCGAAATGCTGCTCGGTAATCTCGCCCAGTGGGACGGCTTCGCCCGTGCCGGCGCTCGCATAGAGGACGTCGATCTTACCCTTTTCCCGCTTGACCGTATCGAACAGGCGGTCGAGGTCGTCGAGATTGGCCGCGTCGCCGCGCACGCCGGTCACGTTCCGGCCGATCAGCCTGACTGCCTCGTCCAGCGTCTCCTGCCTTCGGCCCGTGATGAAAACATAGGCGCCTTCTTCAACGAACCGCTTGGCGCTCGCCAGCGCCATGCCGCTCGATCCACCCGTGATGACTGCAACCTTACCTTCAAGCTTTCCCATGACTTCTCCTTTCGTGGTGTCGGGACGGCATCTGCCTCCGAGGCCCTCGAAATGGGTCCGCCGGTGTTAGTTGTTGAGTGCGGAAGCGCGCACATCGGTGGTGCAAAATCAATCCGGCTGGACGACTGACGCCGGCCGCGATGGTCGGTGGCTGCCCGTTCGGAATTGGGCCCCGCTTGTCGACAAAAGCTATGATGACCGCCCATATTGCCGTACGATGCATTAGATACGGGCTTTGGGAAGCGCACCGCGCGGTGCCGGATTGCACCATGATCGACTGGGATGACATTCGCTACTTTCTTGCAGTTGCGCGCGAAGGCTCATTGCGGGCGGCGGCCGAGGCGCTCGATGTGAACCATTCGACCGTGCTGCGGCGCGTCGCCCAACTCGAGGCACGCCTCGGGGCGCAGATGTTCGAAAAACTGCCTTCTGGCTACCGCGTGACGGCCGCGGGTGAAGAGGTACGAGAACTCGCGGAGCAGATGGAGGTGTCGTCGCATCAGCTGGAGACGCGCGTCTTCGGGCGCGACCAGAGCGTGCGCGGGCTTCTGCGGGTGACATTGGCTCCGCCCCTCGCGACACACCTGCTCATGCCGGACTTCGCCGATTTCGCGCGTCTGCATCCGGACATCGAGATGGAAATCCTGTCGTCCGGCGAGCTGGCAAATCTGACCAACCGCGAGGCCGACGTGGCGATCCGCGTCGTCTACGACCGCAAAACCCTGCCGCTCAATCTTCACGGCCTGAAGGGGCCGGAGCTGTTCGGCGCCGTCTACATGTCCCGCGATCGACTAGCCGCATGGCGCGCGGGCGCGCCTGACCCCATCCGGTGGATCGTCATCAGCATTCATGGAATTCCGGATTGGGCCAACGAGGGCGAGGTCCGCACCACGGGGGTTCCGTTCAGGGTCACGGACGGCGAGGCGCAAATCGCTGCCGTACGGCAAGGGCTCGGGATCACGACACTGCCGTGCTTCGTCGGCGATGCCGATCCCCTGCTGGCGAGGGTGCCGGGCACCGAGCTGCACATGTACGGAACGCTCTGGCTTCTCACACAGGGGGAGGCACGCAAGACGAAGCGCGTGCGGCTCTTCACGGAGTTCGTATCCCGCAGGCTCGCCGCGTACGCGCCGCTTCTCACTGGGCTGTCCATATCGCGCGACTGACGCCCAGCGTGCCCGGATCTGCCCTCATTGAAAATCGCAATCGCAGACTGATACTGTCCAATCCAGCCAACTTCCCTCGAATCGATGGTTATTCGACATGCCGTTCTATCGTGCCAAGGAAAACGACCTCGACTTCGCCGATGGTGTCGATTTCGCTCCCGATGATGTTCCACGCGCGGTCGTTGCCGTCGGCGGCTACATGGTCACGAAGAGCATGGAGCTGGCCATGCACAAGCATCGGAAAGCCGAGCTTATTCTGACCTTGCGGGGTGTCGTCAGATGCGAGGCCGATCAAGGCGTCTGGATCGTTCCGCCTCGTTGTGCGGTGTGGATCCCCGACAACGTCTCGCACAGCGTGACCATGACCGGAAATGTCGAGGTCTATGTCCTGTACGTCGAAGCAGGTGCGGTGCCGGCGCTGCCCCGGCATTGCTGCACGCTGTCGATCTCGCCATTGCTGGAGCGTTTACTGCTGCATGTTACCGAGATGCCGGTCCTGTATGATGTCGACGGCGCTGACGGCCGCATCGCCACGGTACTGCTCGACCAACTGTCACTGGCGCCTGTCGAGAAGCTGAATTTCCCGATGCCGGTAGATGCGAAGCTGCGGAAGATCGCCGCCGCGATGATGACCAATCCCTTCGACCGCGCGACGATCGACGAGTGGGCTCAGCGCATGGCCGTCGCCCCGCGGACCTTGACCCGCGCCCTGAAACGCGAAACCGGCATGAGCTTCGGCAGATGGCGCCAGCAGCTGCACATTCTCATTGCCCTGCAGTGGCTCGACCAGGGCGTGTCGGTCCAGACCGTGGCGATTGATCTCGGCTACGAAGGCGCCAGTGCCTTCATCACCATGTTCCGCAAGACCTTGGGCAAGCCGCCCGCCCGGTATCTTGCGGACCGGCGTATCGCCTCCTGATCCCGATCTTCGCACATCCCCCAGAGTCTGACCGGAAATCGCAATATATTGTCTTGTTTGCGGAATGCAGTCAGGCGGTGATTTCGTATGCTGGCTCCGACGCATAGCGCCCGATGCGTCGGAGCCGCGTTCAAAGGAGCTGGAAATATGGATTCACTTAGCAATGGTCCGATCGCGGACGTTCTCCAACGTCTTCATCGGGAAGCGGACGCAGCGGATGCGCCGCTGATGCAGATCTTCGAGAGCAACGCAACCACTGTCGAACAGGCGAGGGTTGAGGTTTCCGAGGCCGAGACCAGGGATCTGGCGGGACTTTATCACGGCTACGCCGATAATTTCCTTAGCGTCTCCCCGGAGTTCGGGCGCTTTCTCTACATGTCCGCACGGAGCTGCAAAGCGAAGCGCATCGTGGAATTTGGTTCTTCGATGGGAATTTCCGCGATCTATATGGCGGCGGCGCTGCGTGACATGGGCGGCGGTGCCCTGATCGGCACCGAGCTTGAACCCAGCAAGGCCGAGCGGGCAAAGGCGAACCTCATGGCCGCCGGCCTAGCCGACCTCGTAGAGTTTCGGATCGGCGATGCGCGGGAAACGCTGAAGCCCAGCGTCGGCGGCGACATCGACATGGTGTTGCTCGATGGCGCCTTCACCCTCTATCTTCCGATCTTGAAGCTGCTGGAACCTCATCTGAAACCTGGCGCGATAATAATCGGCGAAAATGCGTTCGTGGAGGCGGGTGGCTACATCGACTATGTCCGCAATCCTCAGAACGGTTATCTCTCACTGCCGCTGTCGTTCGATCCAGGACGCGGTAACGAGCTGACCGTCAGGACGAGTTAGTCCGCGCAGACCCCGCGCCAGAACCTCCGGCATTGCATCAGCACGGCACTCGCTTGACGGCCCTCCCGGACGTGCCCGATCGCCAATTCAGCAAATCGGGCCTATCCAGAGAATGACGCTTATTTCACCCTGATGCTCATGCCGCTGATATCGGCGTTGACCTGCAGGCCGACCTGCCGGCCTGTGAGTTCGAGCTCAGCGCCCTTGTCATTGGTCATGACGATTATCTGGGCGCCCTTGCCGACCGCGCCGCCGCCGCCCGCCGCACCGTAGACGCCGCTGACATCCTGGGCGCGGCGAATGTGGCGCACGGTACCGCTGAAATAGGTCTTGGAGGCACCGAAGGCGAGGCCGCCCGAAATGCCGCCGATCGTGACGGGATAGCGCCGGCCGTGGAAGGTCAGCGTGCCCTCCCCTCCGGAGCCACCGACGAAGAAAGCCGCCTTGTAGACGGCAAAACGGATCGTGCCGCTATCGGCATGCGCGGCGCTGGCAAAGCCAATGCCTGCGGCGGCGATGGCGGCAACCGCGACTGAACGAAATCCAGACGAAATTTTCATGATGAGATGTCCCTAAAAAACGCCGCTTACCCAGCCGGCCGGGAACGACGTCAGCGTCGTAGCAAAGTTAGAGATAAACGATCTCGCACGACCTTTAGTTCCAAAGCAAGGTAATAACAAAGCGTTAGAACCTATTCAAATAGCCGAGCGGAATGAGGGCAACGGCGCTACCTTCTATTCAGGAAGACACCGAAATTGCATGGTATTTTCCTTTCTCGGTGCACGCAGCCTAAGGCTTGCGGCGCTTGACGTGGTCGACGAAGGCACGCAATTTCGGCATCATTTGATGGCGGCTGGGGTAATATAGAAACATGCCCGGCGCCATGGGCGCAAATGGCTCCAGAACACGCACGAGCTTGCCTGCTTTAATTAGGTTGGCGGCGATCGGTTCGGGCACTTGCGCGAGCCCCATATCTTCCGCCGCCGCACCCAGAATGGTGGGGAAATCGTGGGTGATCAGCGGACCCGAGACGATCGCCTCGATCGACTTGTTGCTGTCAACAAAGGACCAAGGCGCGATCGACGCATTCGAGCGGCGCATGCGCAAGCAGGCATGCTGACGCAGATCGCCGATACGCTCGGGCCTTCCGTGCCGACGCAGATATTCGGGGCCGCCGACGACCACGAGAGGGAAAGGCGGGGTCAGCCGAACCGCAACCATGTCCGCGGCGATGAACTGCCCGAATCGGACACCGGCATCAAACCCTTCGGCGGCGATATCGACCAGGTCCGCGCTTGCGGCGATCTCCACCTCGATTTCGGGATAGGCCTGGCAAAAGGATGCGATCAGCGGCTCCAGCAGGATCGGCACCACCGCCTGCGGCACCGTGAGGCGCAGCAGTCCGGCGGGCCGCTGCCCAAGCTCGCGCGCGCCATGGCTTGCGGCGACAAGCTCCTCGAAAGCGGGCTTTGCGCGTGCGTGAAATCGCTCGCCGGCCTCGCTCAAGCTGACACTGCGCGTCGTGCGGATGAAAAGTGCCGCGCCGATACGCGCCTCGAGCGCCCGCACCGCCTGGCTGATTGCCGATGGCGTTACCCCGAGCTCCGCTGCCGCTTTACGAAAACTGCGGTGCTGGGCGACACTCAGGAAGGCTTCGACGCCGTCGAGCGCACCCTGCCTGACTGTGAAGTTCTGCTTCATAACTCGTCGACATTATCGAGAATAGTCGCTCGTGAAAAGCGGACTTATGTTTGAGCTGTCAATCAGGACGTCGCCGAAACGAGACCGTGAAAACGATCTGTCGCGTCTTCCTGACCCACTCTTACAGGAGCCGCCTCCATGACACATCCAACCCCTGCGCAGGCACAAGCCATCTTACCCGCAACCACCGGGGTGATGATCATCCTTACCGTGAAAGAGGGCGTCACACGCGAACAAGTCATGACCGTCATGCCCGCTGAAATCCAGCAGACGATACTGCTCTATCTCAGCGGAAAGATTCGCGAATGGTATTCCCGGGGCGACGGTCGCGGAGCCATCTTCCTGCTGGATTCCAGGGATGTCGCCGAGGCGCAGGCAATCATGGAGGGTCTGCCCTTAGCCAGGCAAAATCTTATGGACCACGAATACATCGCAATCGGCCCGCTTTGGCCGCTCCGCTTGCTCATGGCCAATCCCTGAGCACCCGCAGATATCGAAACATATCCAACAAATACAAGGGAATCCGCGCATGCCACCGGACGTCAATCTTCCATTCGTTCTCAGCGTCGCCGGCGCCTTCCTGACAAGTTCGGTAGTGGCTTACGTCTATGTCTGGCCTGCGGTTCGTGCCATGCCGCGCTATGAGGCCCTGAGACTTCTCGCGGCTTTTCATGCGTTCAGGTTCTTCGGCATGAACTTTCTGGTATCCGGGTTCGTATCGCCGGAGTTGAGCTCAGATTTCGCCCATCAGGTCGCATGGGGTGATTTCATCGCGGCTGCTCTCGCGCTTGTCTCGATGGCGACCCTTTCCTGGCGATGGCCGATCGCCGTTCCGATTGTCTGGATATTCAATATCTGGGGAACCCTGGATCTTCTGAACGCCTATTACATGGGCGGAACTAAGATCGGAAATCCCGGCCTCTTCGGTGCCGGCATTTATGTGCCTGCGCTTTACGTGCCATTGCTGCTCGTCAACCATGGTCTTGTCTTCGCCATTCTGTGGCGGAAGAGAGCATTGGAACAGGAGGCATGATGCCCGGGAGGATCGCGATCCCAAGCGGATCCGCTTGAACGACATGGATACGTTATTGTTCTCCCGCAATTTCGGACGGAAAACGCTAAGCACTTTTCCTGGATTTGCTCTAAAACCCAAGCGACTGCTGCACCGGCTTCGGTGGCGCGAGCTGAACGCCTTCCAGCTCCAGCATGCGCGCCTTGGCATTCGAGCCGCCGGGTGCCGAAAAGCCGCCGATCTTGCCGCCGGCCGCAAGAACACGATGGCAGGGAATGATCAGCGCCACCGGGTTCTTGGCCATGGCCTGGCCGACATCGCGCGCGGCCTCCGGCCCCACGCCAAGCTGCTTGGCGAGCGTCCCATAGGTGGTGGTATGACCCCAACCGACCTGTCGGGCGGCGTCATAGATCCTCCTGAAAAACGCATCCTGTTCGCCGAGATCGAGCGTGACGCCCGAAAAGTCGATTTCCTCGCCCGCGAAATAGCGCTTCACCTTGGAGACCACTTCAGCAACCTCCGGCGTCGGCGTGCCGGGCTGCGCGTTCGACAGGCGACGCAGCAACAAGCGTTCCGTTGCTGCCGCGTCCTTCGTAGGCAATTGAAAGCGGATCACGCCGGCATCGCTCCACGCGATGCCGCAAAAGCCGCCGGCGGTTTCGAAGATCAGGTAATTCTGCCTTGTCTGATTCATGACGAAAGCTCCTGTGTTTCCACTTGTCATGAAAATCGTCCTCGCGAGCGTCGAATTCAACCCGATTCTTGCAAAGATCGGCAATTGCCACCGTTTTAGCGACAGCGGAGCACCGTGAGACAATCGCAGGCGGAGTATCAATATCCGCCGCCGGTCGGAGGGGCGTTCAGTGTCATGCCGCCGCCGGAGTTGCGCTCACCTGAGGTCGAGCAAGAAGCAATACCAAGGCCGATGAGAGCGAGGAAAATGGCCGCGAAGACTGGTCTGGTGAACATGGCTGTCATTCCTTGTGGTGAGAATGGGCACGAAAGCCCGAACCTGGAATGAACGGATCAAGCCGCCCTTTTATTCGATCGTTTTTTGAGAGCTTACGGGTCGAAAAGTTCTATCGGCACAAATGTTCATGTTTTGTTCTTGCGCTCATGGCCGCGGAGTACTATGGTTTCGATATCGAAAAACAGGAGGAGACAAAGCCCGGACGGCTTTGAACAAAGCCATGCAGCGCGCGGACCAAATGTCATTGGATCTCGGCAAATCGCCAATAAGGCGCAAAGGCAAAAGCCTGCCAAAGCGCGGACAAGCTCTTTATTTTGCGGCGCTGCCGGACCCGGAAATCGCTAAATTGGCCGCTGAAATGACCGTGGGCCACAGTCGGCGAAACGGACTCACGCGCACGCCAAGAAAGCCTGATCTCTATCATGTCACCATCTATCCTATCGATATTGTCTCCCGCTCCCAAGAGGAAGCCACCTTCGCTGCGTTGGGGGCCGGATCAACCATCTGCCTGAAATCGTTTCCCTTGGTATTCGATCGGGCGGGAACGTTCGGCAATGGCAACAAACGTCAATATGTCCTCTGGTGCAGGGAAGAAAATGAAGGGCTAACAACACTCCGTCGGGAATTGGATGCTGGCATGCAAAGTATGGGCTTTGAAAGTGGCATACCAAGGTCATTCCAACCCCATATGACGCTGTTCTATTGCGACCGCATTCTTCCCGAAATGAGGTTGGAGGAGCCGGTCACGTGGCCGGTTAAAAACTTCACGCTGGTGAACAGCTTTCAAGGCGACGGCGAACACGGCCATGTCTGGCACTGGACGCTGTTCTAGATTCCGCGTTTACTGTTTTAGAACAGGTTCAGCAGCTCCCGAAGACGCCACCACCGCCGCCACGGCGTCATCGACGCTGAAGCTGCAGCGGTTCTCGACGTCCACGACACCGGCGGCCGTCATGAGATCGCGGACGCGGTCATGTACGCGGGCGAACTGGACGCGCAGACCCCGGCGCTGCATGGCGCTGTCGAACTCCATCAGGGCGTCCATCGCCGTGCTGTCGATATCGGAGCTCTCCTCCAGGCTGAGGATGACAGCCCGCAATCCGGTTTCACCGCGGCTGCCCAATAATATCTCGCTGAAGATCGTCTCGGCATTGCCGAAAAACAGGGTTTCGCCGGGGCGCCAGATGGCAATGCCCGGTATCTCCGAGGCATCGTCATGCCTGCCGACATCGATGAAATCATGGCTGTCGTTCAGCCGGCCGAGACGCGCGACATGCGGCGAGGCCAGCCGATGCATCATGGCGGCGAGCGAGAGTGCGATTGCCAGCAGCATGCCGTTGAGGACGCCGAAAGCCAGCACGCCGACAGCGGCGCCCATCGCCACGTAGAAATCGCGATGCAGGCGTCGCAGACGCAGGATCGGGCTCGGATCGAGCGCATGGGTCAGGGCCGCGATCACGACGGCGGCCAGCACCGGCTCGGGCAGAAGTGCTACGAGCGGCCCGGCACAGGCGATCAGGATCGCAAGGCCGATCGCGGCAAAGACGGTGGTCGCCCGCGTCTTCGCTCCCGCCGCCTCGCTGGCGAAGCCGGCTGAAAAACCCGCGCCGACCGGCATGCCCTGGACGAGGGCGCTGGCAATATTGGCGGCACCCAGCGCGCCAAGCTCGCGATTGACCTCCAGCGTCTCGCCGTAGCGCAGCGCCAAGGCCCGCATCGTTCCCCAGGATTCGGCAAAAAGGATGAGAACCAGAGGTACCGTGAACTGCGCCAGGCGCGAATAGCCAGCCCAGCCGGCATCCGGCAGCGACGGCCATTGCGGCAGGATCTCGATTGCACCGACCAGCTTGACACCGTGACCTTCGAGGCCGAACAGGTAGGAGGCGAAGATGCCTGCGGCAAGCACGAGGAAGGCGCCGGGAACGCCCGGCAGCCGCTTCAGCAGCAGCAATGCCGCCAGGGCGACGATGCCGATGGCAACGCTGATCGGATTCCATTGCAGGACCGCGCCGAACAGTGCCGCGGCATAGGTGAGGATATTCGAACCCTGCACGGGCACGCCGACCAGGATCGGCAGCTGATGCAGAATGATGGTGATTGCCAATCCCAGCGCGAAGCCGCGCAGCACGGGCCGTGAAATAAAGCCGGTGATGCCACCGAGGCGCAATGCGCCGGCAATGACGAACAGAATGCCGGCGAGCGCCACGGCAACCGTGGCAAGGCCAGCCTTGACGGTGGCGTCGCCCGGAACCACCGCCAATGTTGCGGCGAGAATGGCGGCCGACGAGGATGTGGGGGAGACGATGGCAAAGCGGCTACGGCCGAATATGGCATAGACCAGGCATCCGGCAATGCCGGCAAGAATGGCCCGATGCGGCGGCAAGCCGGCGATGCCCGCGTAAGCGACCGCTTCAGGCAGCATCAGGCCTGCAACCGATATGCCCGCGACGAGATCCGCCCTGTCCATCACGAACCAACTGCCCAGCTTCGTCATCGATCACCGACCGTAGGTATGGCCCATCCGTCTATGGCCTGCCTATCTATGGATAGAGATTCGCCTCCGGGCCGCAACAGGAAAATACAAGCCGGAACCCGGCTTTACGCGGCCGCCTCCGCCTCGCCGCACAAAGGGCAGCTTCGAGCGATGATGTCGCTGACGAAATCCATCACCGCGCGGATGGCCGGCGAGCGGCGCAGATCCGGATAGGTGACGAGCCAGAGGTCCCGCGTGGGTGACGGAACCGCCACCGGCAGGCGCGTCAGCCCCGCTTCGCTATCACCCAGAAAGGTTGGGAGCGCCACGACGCCGAGCCCGGCGCGGGCTGCCTCCAGCTGGCCGAAAACATCGGTGGCGCGAAACACGATCGGGCGGCCATCCAGCAGGCTGCGGAGCCAGGTCTGCTGCGTCAGATGCTCCATTGCGGCATCGTAGCCGATGAAGACCCACTCGGCCTCGGGCCTTTGCGCCACGGTCGGAATGGCATAGAGGCCGAAACGAATGACGCCGATACGCCGAACCAGGAGATCGCTCTCCTCCGGCCGCGTCATGCGCACGGCGATATCGGCCTCCCCGTAGTTGAGCGCAGCGCGGCGGGTGACGCCGGCAATCGTCAAGGTGATGTCCGGATGCTCGTCACGGAAGAGAGCCGCTTTCGGAGCGAGAAGATGGGCGGCGATCGACGGCGGCGCGCTGATCTTTACCGCAGCGGAAAGTCCGGCGACGGCGCTCTTCGAATAGCGCCTGATCGCTTCGACATTCTCCTCCATTCCCGTCACCAGTTCGGCAATGGCGCGGCCGTCGGCCGTCAGCGGCGAGGTGCGCGGCCGCCGGTCGATCAGGCGCAGGTCGAGCGAACGCTCCAGCGCGGCAATGCGGCGGCCAACCGTTGCGTGATCCACGCCAAGCTCCCGCGCCGCCGCGGAAAGCGAGCCGGTTCGTGCCAGGGCGGCGAAGTGAAGAAGATCCTGCCAATCGATCATCGGTGCATTATTGCACAGAAGCGGTGAGTTCATACCGAATTTATTCAAGTCGCTGTTTATGGTCAAAGATCTCCTGAAAGGAGACTTCCCACATGCCCCTAGCGATTACCATTACCGGCCCGGGCGGACCCGAGGCCATGAAAGCCGTTGATCTCCCCGCCACCGAGCCGGGTCCCGGCCAGGTCCGGATCCGCCAAAGCATTTCCGGCGTCAACTTCGTCGACATCTATGTCCGCTCAGGGCTCTATCCGCTGCCACCAGGCCAGAGCGTGCTCGGCTTCGAGGGCGCCGGCGTCGTCGAGGCCCTTGGCCCTGGCGTCAACGAGCTGAGCGTGGGCGACCACGTCGCCTATATCGGTCATCCGCTCGGCAGCTATGCCGAGGTGCGCACGCTATCGGCCACCCGGCTGGTGAAATTGCCCGATGGCGTCAGCGAGCGTGTCGCCGGCAGCACCATGCTGCGCGGACTGACGGCACATATGGTGCTGCAAAAGGTCTATCCCGTGAAAGCGGGCGAATGGGTGCTGGTTCATGCGGGAGCGGGCGGTCTCGGCCAGCTCGTCACACGCCTTGCCAAGCGGCTTGGCGCGAACGTCATCGCAACGGTCGGTTCCGAAGCCAAGGCAGAATTCGCCCACGAGGCCGGAGCCGATGTGGTTCTCCTGCACACATCCGAGGATTGGGTCGTGGAAACGCGCCGCATTGCCGATCGCCGTGGCGTGCATCTCGCCGTCGATGGCATCGGCGGCACCATGCTGTCGCAGACATTTGCCGCCGTTCGTCCTTTCGGAATGGTCGCAAGTCTCGGCCAGGCGGCCGGCCCCATTCCGCCGATCCAGATAGAGGAGCTGACCGCTCCGCGCGCGATCGGCCTGTCTCGCCCGAGCGTATTGACCTATGCCAATGATCCCGAGCTCTATCGCCAAGGCACGACCGCGCTGATGGCGGCGCTGCAGGCCGGACTGGTTAACCCGATCGGCGCCGAATACGAGTTGAAGGATGCGGCGAGAGCCCATGCCGACCTCGAGGCGGGACGAACGACGGCCAGTGTCGTCTTGACGATGTAAAGCCTTCCGAGCGGGGCCTGCAAACCGGCCCCGCTTTCACAATGGACGGCTTCGGCTCGCACGCACAATCAATTCATCCCGTCAATCGCTTTTGCTGCAAGGCAGCAATTCGTTGACCACGCCCGCTTTTGCCTGATACCGGTTGTCCGTGGCGATGCACGGCCCTCCGGCCGCCACCGTCATGGCTATCCGATACCGAACCCCGTTCCTTCGTGGCAAACAGCATGGACATCGTTGCCGATGTCCGCAGGCGATATCCCGTGAACACTGCCTCCCAGACCATCCGGTCCACCTCGACCCTATCCCTCCTCTCGATCGTCGCGCTGACATTCTTCGGCTATGCCGCCATCGGTCTTCCGCTCGCGGTTCTGCCGACCTATGTCGACAGTGGGCTCGGTTTCGGCGTCGTCTGGGCCGGCATCGCCGTCAGCACGCAATATGTGGCGACCATCGTCAGCCGGGCGCAGGTCGGGCGGCTCTGCGATCAATATGGGCCGCGCCGCTCGGTCTTTCTCGGGTTCCTCGCTTACGGGCTTTCCGGCGCGCTGACGATCGCCTCGACCTTTACGGTCCATGTTCCGACGGCGAGCCTTGCCCTTCTGCTGACCGGCCGGCTGGCGCTCGGCATCGGCGAAAGCTTAGTGAGCACCGCGGCAATCACCTGGGCGATCGGCCTGATGGGATCGCGCGAAACCGTGCGCATCATCTCGTGGAACGGCATCGCCACCTATGGCGGCATTGCGCTCGCCGCACCCTTCGGCGCCTGGCTGCAGGGGCAATACGGTTTCTTCACCATCGGCGTCGTCACCATTATCCTCGCCGTCGCCGGATTCTTGCTGGCACAGACGCGTCCGCCTGTTCCGGGCGTGAAGGAAAAGGGCATCGGCACCGGCCAGGTCCTGAGCCGCGTGGCGCCGTACGGCGTCGCGCTTGCGCTCGCCTCCAGCGGCTTCGGCGTCGTCATGGCCTTCGTCGCGTTGTTTTTCCATAGCCGCAACTGGGAGGGCGCCTCGTTCGCACTCAGCGCCTTCGGCCTCGCCTTCATGGGCGTACGCCTGGGCCTTGCGCAGGCAGTCGCCCGCTTCGGTGGCCTGCCGCTGGTCCGCATTTCACTCGTCATCGAGATCGTCGGCCTGGCAACGCTTGCGCTTGCGCCCTCCCCGACCGTTGCCATCATCGGCGCGGCTCTCGCCGGCGCCGGCTTCGCGCCCGTCTTCCCGGCACTCGGCAACGAAGCCATGGAACGCATCCCGCCGCAGAACCGTGGCGTCGCGCTCGGGCTCTATTCGATCTTTCTCGATGTGTCGCTCGGCTCGACCGGGCCGATCGCCGGCCTTTTTGCCGATCATCTCGGCTATGCCGCACCCTTCTCCTTCGGGGTCGGCGCGGTCCTGCTCAGCCTGATCCTAAGTTTCTGCCTGCGCGGGAATCGCGATCCCTGACGCCATTTTCGCCGTTCGTCCCAATCTGATTTCGGTGCGCGACGACAAACGGTTGCGGTCTGCCGTCAAGGCTTGGTATGCGTCTCACATCATTGCCAGCAGGAGGCCCGCCCATGAATGTCACCGAAATCGTCATCGAAGGCGACACTGCGGGGATCGTCTGGCGGCTGCCGGTTCTGCATTTTGCCGGCAGCAAGGCCGATGCGCCGAAAATCTATATTCAGGCGGCACTGCATGCCGGTGAGCTGCCGGGCACAGCCTTGGCGCATTTCCTCTGCGAGCGCCTGCGGCAGGCGGAAGCGGCTGGCGCCATTTTGAGCGATATCATCGTCGTGCCGCATGCCAATCCGATCGGCGCGGCGCAATCGCATTTCGGCGAGATGCAGGGCCGTTTCGACCTGGGCTCACGCACCAATTTCAACCGCGATTTCCCGCTGATTTCGGTCCGCGACCGCGATCTCCTCATCGAAAATCTGGAACGCTATCCAGCAGTCGACCGGCTGAAGCGTCAGCTGATCCACATGGCGCTCGGCGCCGATCTGGTGATCGATCTTCATTGCGACGATGAATCCCTGCAATATGCCTATATCGACGAGGCCTTCTGGCCGGAGGCTTCCGGTCTTGCCGCCGCGTTGAATATGGATGCCGTTTTGCTGT